>JBJKSY010000131.1:0-3965 GCA_046703645.1 Cyclobacteriaceae bacterium | reverse complement strand
CTCAAACTGCTACCTGGGATATTACCATTCAGGCTTCTCCGGCACCGCCGCCTGTTGCTTCTTCGCCGATACCGGGATGTATCGGCGCAACTCCGCCAACCCTTACGGCTACCGGGACTTACCTGATCTGGTTCTCCGATGCCGGGTTAACGAATCCTGTAGGAGCCGGCGCGAATTTTACGCCTACGGGATTGATTGATATGAGTGTGAAAGGGAACACGTCCTTTTATGTAACACAGGATGAGGGTTGCGGCGCTTCCAGTGCAACAACCGTGGAAGTTCAGGTCGATTCCTGCGTGATTGATTGCAATTCTTATGCTGTTTCCGTAATTCCGGTCAATACCAAATGCACTTATTCCAGAAATGGATCGATCTTCATGCTGGTGACCAGTGGAATAGGTGGAACCAATCAGTTCAGTATTGACAATGGAACAACATTTTATAACTTCGCCAATCCTACTTATACGCAGCTTCCCGACACTCTTTCTTCCGGGAAATACAAAGTATTGATCAGGGCAGACGGAACGGGGTGTGCGGCAGACACTTCCAATGTAGTCGTCAGCAGCGAGGTATTGCTTACCGCTTCAGCTTCAGTATCTAATCCGAGTTGCGGAGGAACAGACGGATCAGTCGCTGTTATTGCATCCGGTGGCACTCAACCGTACAGCATTCAAATGGTTGATCATACCGGTTCTTTGATCAATACCCTCACGCCCGGACAATATTCCGGCTTATCGGCAGGTAAATATTTTTATAATGTAACTGACTCGAGCGGTTGTACCTATACTCCGATGGATTCGGTTTCCCTGATCGGAGGCAATGTCACCCAGGCTGATGCAGGATCCGATCAGACAATATGTGCCGATAGTGTTACCCTGAACGCAAACAACCCGGCAACCGGTGAAACCGGAAAATGGACAGTTGTGTCTGGCGGGGGAAACATAAGTAATCCGGGTCTTCCCGTTACGAAAGTTCTGAACCTTACGGCTGGTGATAATGTTTTTATGTGGACCATTACGGACAGTACAGGGTATTGTTCATCCTCTTCCACTGTTAAAATTACTTCAGGGAACTGTACTTTTAATTGCACTAATTTCCAGATAGCGGCCAATGGTATTAATTCTTCCTGCAACGGTTCAACCGATGGGGGAATAGCTTTGAATCTGCCGGCCGGGGCATCCGGTGATTATGAGTATTTAATGAATACCGATACCGTTCAGTTTACGGGAAATCAGTATACGATTACCGGGTTGAAACCGGGAACTTATAAGGTCATCGTGAACGACAAAGTAAATTTATGTACCGATACGCTTAATAATCTGGTTGTCGGAATTCAGAATAATCTTTCTTCGACGATCTCAAAGCAGGATCCTTCCTGTAATGCAACAGACGGGACAATAAATATTACGGCTTCAAATGGTTCGGGCAATTACACATATCAACTTATTTTACCCGACAGTTCTACCGTTGCCAGTAGCAACGGTCAGTTTACAAGCCTGGGACCGGGAGATTATTCATTTTTAATTACTGATGATTCCTTGGGATGCACAACGCAGGGAACCAACCTGGTATTAAACAGCGGAACGAGCTTAAAAGCAGTAGTTGATTCTACATCCTTTGTGAATTCGGTTTGCTTCGGGCAGGCACTTGGTAAAGCTAAAATAACGGTTACCGGCGGTACAGGCACTTATGAATATTCGACTGACGGAACAGTATGGAACACTTTCATTTCCGGAAATTATATCGACAGCCTTCCTCCGAATGGAACCTACGCTGTGCTGATCAGGAATTCCAGTGCCGACATCTGCTATTTATCGGTAAATGTGACTATTGATAATCAGTATCAGCCTCTTAAGCTGACTTATACTTCGACCGATGCCACCTGTAACAATAATGATGGGAGTATTTCTGTTACTTCAATTACGGGTGGATTGCCTCCATTTGAAATTTCCTATGAAGGGGGAACATTCAGCCAGGTTGATCTGAATAACCCGCCAATATATAACAATATTACGGGCGGGTCGAAATCACTTGAAATAAAGGATGCCAACGGTTGTACGGTCAATGATAATGCTGTTGTGAATTTCCCGGGATATGTGAATGCCGACATAACTGTTAACCCGCCTTCCTGCAATGGAGCCGGCGCCGATGGTTCGGTAATCCTGAATATTGACCCGGCAAAAAATTCAAATCAGCCGCCGTTTAAATATGGTTTTGCCGCCGATTCAGTGCCTGTCTCCGGAGTTACTATGACGGATATAGTGGCTAATTCACCTGTTACTATCAACAACCTGACCAACGGGAATTATTATGCTTTGTTCTCTTCCTCCGACGGGTGTGCCAGCAAGGTAAGCGTAACAGTATCCGGAGGACCCAGCATAATTGATTTCAATGTGTCTGATATTCAGCAGGTTACTTGTAAGGGAGGAACAGGTTCCATCTTGATAAATCAGATAAAAGGAGATCCTGCTTCCAGTATGAATGTGCAAATTCTTTCAGTTCCATCCTTTAATTCACTCTACAACCAGGACTTCAGTTTCAACAATATACAAAATGGTCTATTGCTGAGTGATTCTCTTACAAATGCATTAACTGCAGGAGTTTATCAGGTTGAATTATCGCAGAACCAGAACGGTTGCATCATAAAAAAGAGTTCTCCCGATATTACAATCACAGAACCGGATGCTTTGCTTGATTTTAATGTAACTGATTCAAAACATTCCTTCCCCGATATTCCCAGCGGATCCATAACGATTAGTATTAATCCGAGTGGAGGAAGCCCGTACCAGACTATGCTGCAGACGGTTAAGCCTTCATTCCCGGGTCAGGATATGTTTCTTAACTGGACGGATATACCTGAAGGGAGTAATCCTTTAAAAATAAATTATAACTATCAGGATCTTTATAGTGGCGAATATTCTTTGTCAGTAAAAGATGATTTTGGATGTGTCGTTACAAAGAATTATACTCTGAATTACGATTCTTCCATATTCGTCCCTAATGTCTTTACTCCCAACAACGACTCTCATAATGACAAATTCTATATCAGGAACCTTCCTCCCAAAGGAAGCGGCACCCAGCTTATAGTTACCAACCGTTGGGGAAAAATCGTGTTCAAATCCAATGACTATAACGACGAGGATCTCTGGGATGGCGGCAATGAACCGGACGGGACATATTTTTACGATCTGAAGGTTCCGGGCAAGGGCAACTTTAACGGATGGGTTGAAATCTGGAGAGGCTTCAGGCACTAATTACAGATTCGTAATAAATTTCATGGTATCGATACCGTCTGCATAATCCCAGGGCATAGGGAATTGTGCCCGGCCAAAAGCCGTTATGGCTGGTTTCCCGATATTATTGGATATTACACATTGGATTTTTTCGGAATTCGTCCTGAGATATTCCTGTATTTCTGACTCCTGACTGTAGTATTGATAGTAAAGAACACCAATCGGTGAAACTATCCGCGGATTTTCGATAAGCATGATAATCTTTCCGTCAGTATAGGTTCCTTCTGTCATAACGGCCAGGCTTTTCTGGTACTCATAATTATGACGGAATTTTTCATGCTCCGATATCCAGGAATATCGGCTGAAAGCTTTTAAAAGATCGGGAATCGGATAATTTTTAGGAACAAGAACACTTGAAATATTCCGGCATCCGAGGCCGAAATAAAGGAAAATATCATCTGCAAGGTTATAAAGATCCTGCGACGATTCATTTCCGTCTAATATGCAACATGATGTCCGGTTTTTACGGATGATATGGGGTTTATCCTGGTACATATAAGAAAAATAACGTGAAGTGTTATCAGATCCTGTCGCTATGATAGCATCGGCATCTTTAAGATTATCTGCAGGAAGGATTAAGTCCCTTAGCTCCGGGTCGATATCAGTAAGATTTTCAATAATAAACTGAGTTAACAAAATATCCAGGTGGCTTGTATGTACCAGCGCCTTGTT
>JBJKSY010000130.1:0-5200 GCA_046703645.1 Cyclobacteriaceae bacterium | reverse complement strand
CCCGGTATCCGGCCTTGCCCGCCTCGTCGAGGAAAAAATTGATCAGTGCCCGTTGCAACCTGGCTCCCTTTCCTTTATAAACCGGGAAACCCGCCCCGGTAATCTTATTTCCCAGTTCAAAGTCAATGATATCATAAAGCTGGATCAGTTCCCAGTGAGGCAGGGCCTTCTCATCGAGAACAGGGAATTCCCCATGCTGAAAAACAACTTCATTATCCTCAGAAGAATTTCCAGCCACAACGGATTCATGAGGCACGTTCGGGATGGAATAAAGTAATTGTTCCAGCTTCTTTTCGTGCGCTGCCAGCTTTTCCCCGAGTTGTTTGCTCTTATTCTTAAGATCAGCCGTTATACTTTTCGCCTTTTCGACTTCCTCTTTCTTCCCTTCCCTGATCAATTGGCCGATTTTCCTGGCCTGTAGATTGGATTCGTTCAAAATTCCGTCCATCTCCTGCTGGGTATTCCTGCGTAGCTGATCGGTATCCAGAACCTGTTGCAAAACCTGCCGGGCATTCCTGAATTTCTTTATTAATAACCCCTCTTCCACCCTGGCAAGATTCTCACGAATGTATCCTACTTGTAACATGTCATAAAAATTTGAGCTACAAAGTAAAAGCTTTTTATACTAATTTCCGGGGCCGTTTTGAATTATACTTGGTAAAAATGGGTATATTTGAAAAAGTATTATATTCTTGACTTTTATTGTGGTGGTGAATAATATTGCGTGGCAATTCAACCTGTGACTGGTTTAATTCTTTCCTGGTCATCGAATTCAAATTCTCGACATACTAATCAACAATTTAATCTGTTCTATTCTTTTCATTAAATTCTAATAACGTTTTATGTACAACATGGATGATCTGAAAGTGAGACTTCTTTCCGAGCTAAAGGAGATCGCTGAGGAATTGGGTATTAAAAATTACAAAAAACTGGCTAAACAGGAACTGATTTACAAGATACTGGATGCTCAGGCCTCTCGCCCCGACGATCACAGTGCTCCTTCAGGTTCCGAGCAGTCATCTTTCGAGCAGGAGGAAGACGCCCCCTCTTCCACAAAAATTACCAAGCGTATGAATGTAACGGAAATAGGTAATGAGGACCTGCGCGATAAGACTGCCGACGAATTACTGAATTCCCTTTCTATGGATATAGATGAAAGCATAACTTCCTTCGGCAATAACGGCTCAGAGCCCCAGCCTGATCCTGCACCCGAGGAAAAGATTATGCCGAAGAAGGAAATCCGCGAAGAGTCAAAACCCAGGCATTCCCTTATCAAGGAATTCGACGGTGTGATCGAAAACCAGGGTGTGCTCGAGATCATGCAGGACGGCTATGGATTCCTGCGTTCTTCCGATTACAATTACCTGGCAAGTCCGGATGACATTTATGTTTCTCCCTCGCAGATAAAACTTTTCGGCCTCAAGACCGGTGATACCATTACAGGACTCATCAGGCCGCCGAAAGAAGGGGAAAAATATTTTGCACTGCTCCGCGTGATCTCCGTGAATGGTAAAACCACCGAAGAAATCCGCGACAGGGTGCCTTTCGAATACCTGACACCTCTGTTCCCGAATGAAAAAATAAATCTTACCACGGTTAACGATCCGACCAATTATTCAATGCGTATTCTCGATCTTTTCGCCCCCATCGGAAAGGGCCAGCGCGGAATGATCGTTGCCCAGCCAAAAACCGGGAAAACGGTTCTTCTAAAACAGATCGCCAATGCTATCGCAGCGAACCATCCGGAAATTTACCTGATGATCCTGCTAATTGACGAAAGGCCGGAGGAAGTGACCGACATGGCAAGGAGCGTAAAAGCGGAAGTGATCTCATCAACTTTCGACGAACAGGCCGAACGTCACGTAAAGGTGGCCGGCATCGTGCTGGAAAAAGCAAAACGCATGGTTGAATGCGGTCATGACGTCGTGATCCTGCTTGATTCCATTACCCGTCTTGCCCGTGCGCATAATACGGTAGTTCCTTCCTCCGGAAAGATCCTTTCAGGAGGTGTCGATGCCAATGCCCTGCATAAGCCGAAACGTTTCTTCGGCGCTGCCAGAAATGTAGAGAACGGCGGTTCTCTTACCATAATAGCCACAGCGCTAATTGAGACCGGTTCCAAAATGGATGAGGTGATCTTCGAGGAATTCAAAGGTACCGGCAATATGGAACTTCAGCTTGACCGGAAACTTTCCAATAAACGTGTCTATCCTGCCATCGATGTTCCGGCTTCCAGTACCCGCCGCGAAGAATTGCTTCTCGACAAGGAAACCTTGCAGCGTGTCTGGATACTGAGAAAGTTCATGTCGGATATGAATTCCAACGAAGCAATTGAATTCATGCTCGACAAAATGAAAGGAACCCGCTCGAATGAGGAGTTCCTGGTTTCAATGAATGGATAACAATATGTGATTTCATTAAAATATAAGGCTGCCAGAGGCAGCTTTTTTTTTAATTTCATTTTGTCATTGTGTTATTATGACCCGGGTTTAAAATAGACGGTATTGTTCCGGGAAGAAATTTTAAGGATTATCTTGTTTAACAAAATTTATAAATTCTATTCGCCTGAGTTATTTATAATTATTTAATTTCATGGTCAGGTCAGCAGGCATTCATCCAAACGGTAAATGATTTTAATTTATGCTGAAAACGGAAAATTCTTTACTGATCGAACAGGCATACCTGGTTGTTGCCTGGATAATTTACCTGGGCACCCATAGCCTATTTGCCGCCAATAATGTAAAAAAATATGCTGCGGGCATCATGGGAAAAACCTTTGCCTATTACCGGGTTATCTATGTTATTCTTTCAACTGTCCTTCTTGGCCTGTTGGGGCTTTACATCCTTTGGCCGCCCTATCACATGATCTATTCACAAAATGCAGTGTCATTCTTTGCCGGTATCCTTATCGGTATCCCTGGATTGTGGATAGTCAGGAAAGCCTTCAAGGAATATGATCTCAGTGAATTTCTCGGGACCCTGTATCTCAATACCGGATCTGACGGGGATGCTTCCCTGAAAACTTCAGGGATCTTAAAATACGTCCGGCACCCTTTATATACAGCCACGCTCCTGGTTGTTCTGAGTTTTTTCCTGCTGTTCCCTTCATTAAAAACCCTTACTTCCGACCTTTGTATTGTAATTTATACCGTGATAGGCATAAGACTGGAAGAAAACAAGCTGGTAGAGGCCTACGGCGATAGTTACCGCGATTACAGGAAGAAGGTGCCCATGCTGATACCGAAGTTAAGGGTTCATCGGAAAAATAACGTTCAGGATAATTAAAGGAACTGTTTTATGTTAATAATTAATTTTATTAATTTTTGAGAGCAGAACAAATTTCAATATAAATCATTTTTAGTCATATGGCAGGATCACTGGAAGAAAAACAGGAAACCACAGGTACCAGGAAAAGAATCCTGAAGAAAAATATTGCAAATTCCCTGCTGGTTGAAGTTGCCTGGGAAGTATGCAACCAGGTTGGCGGAATCTATACGGTCATACGGTCCAAAGCCCCGACCCAGACGACCAAGTGGGGGGATAATTATTGCGTGATCGGGCCATATGTTCACCCGCATATATCAACCGAATTTGAAGAATCTAAAAGCTACGATGGACCTTTCGGGCAGGCCGTCAAGAAAATGCGCGATGAGGGTTATGATGTGAAGTTCGGGAAATGGCTGGTATCAGGAAGGCCTGATACGGTGCTCATGAATCCCTTCAGTGTTTATGACAGGCTGGGGTCCATCAAATACGAGATCTGGAACCATCATGACATATCGCTTCCCGGTGATGATCATTTAATCAACCAGGTGATCTCTTTCGGTTACATGGTTCGTATTTTCTTTCAGCATCTATCGCAGGACGGCATCACACAGAAGAAAATCATCGGCCACTTTCACGAATGGATGGCAGGGATTGCCATTCCCGAATTACGGTTTTTCAATATTCCTGTATCAATCGTATTCACTACCCACGCGACCCTGCTGGGCCGGTACCTGGCAATGAACGATCCCGAATTTTACAGTCACCTTCCTTTTTTCGACTGGCTTAAAGAAGCCAAGTATTTCAATATAGAGTCCTCGGTCCGGATTGAAAGGGCGGCAGCCCACGGATCACATGTGTTTTCAACAGTGAGCCAGGTTACGGCAGACGAATGTAAATTCCTGGTCGGACGGGAACCAGATGCCGTTCTTCCCAATGGCATCAATATTCAAAGGTTTACAGCCCTGCATGAATTCCAGAACCTGCACAAAGCCTTCAAGGAGAAAATCCACCAGTTTGTGATCTCTCATTTCTTCCCCAGTTATACCTTTGATCTTGATAAAACCATTTATTTCTTCACATCAGGGAGGTATGAATACCGGAACAAGGGATTCGACCTCACTATCGAAGCGCTGGCAAGGCTTAACTGGAAACTTCAGCGTGCCGAAGATGAAATTACCATCGTAATGTTCTTTATCACCAAGGCGCCTTATTATTCCATCAATCCCAGTGTTCTTGAATCCAAGGCCAAGCTCGAAGAGCTGAGACAGACCATTGAAGCCATCAAGGAAGAAATTGCCGAAAAATTATTTTACCATGCCCCGGTTAATCCGGATCACAGACTTCCTGCACTCAACGATTTCGTCGATGATTACTGGAAGCTGCGTTATCGCCGGACATTACAGTCTTTCAGGTCACCTGACCTGCCCCCCATCATAACTCATAACCTGGTCAACGACAGCGAGGACCCAATTTTAGGATTCCTCCGGACGGCCAACCTGATCAATAACCAGCACGACCGGGTTAAGGTGGTTTATCATCCTGATTTTATCGCGGCTACCAACCCGCTTTTCGGTATGGAATATGACCAGTTCGTCCGTGGCTGTCACCTTGGAATTTTCCCAAGCCTCTATGAACCCTGGGGATATACACCACTCGAATGCCTCGCCCGTGCTGTGCCCGCTGTAACGAGTAATCTTTCCGGGTTCGGAGATTATGTAATGCATAACCTTTCGAATGTCAACCGCCGTTCCATTTTTGTTGTGAATAATAAATCTCAGAATTTTGACCAGGCGGCAAACCAGCTTGCAAACCAATTGCTTCATTTTGCACGGTTATCCCGTCGTGAGAGAATTGACTGGCGCTACAAGGCGGAAAATGTTTCGGTTCATTTCGACTGGGAAAACCTGATAAGCTATTATGATGAAGCCTATCA
>JBJKSY010000129.1:0-8326 GCA_046703645.1 Cyclobacteriaceae bacterium | reverse complement strand
CCTATGATGCCCTGCAGGTACATGGCGGTACCGGTTTCATGAAAGATTTCCCCATTGAACGGATCTTCCGCGATGCCCGCATCACTTCCATTTATGAAGGCACTTCCCAGCTCCAGGTTGTGGCGGCTATCAAAGGAGTAAATACAGGTGTGTACCTGGCAAGGATCAGAGAATATGAGCTGCTTGAATATCCTGCGGAACTGCAATTCCTCCAGTGAAAATTAAAGGCTTTGACCCATGATTATGAAGCTGCCGTGACCCACCTGACCCTCGATAAGGATGATGAACTAATTGAATTCCATTCCCGGAGGCTTGTCGAAATGGCCGGGAATATTATTATGGGTTACCTCCTGTTGATTGATGCAAAAAGGGATAATGACTATCAGAATGCCGCCGAAGTTTTTATCAAAAGAACCGAGGCGGAAAATAAAGAAAAACAACATTATATCTATCAGACCGGACCCAGGGATCTTGGCCTGGTGAAACAATAATTCCGGCCGGACAGGCTGGGAAAATTACTGTCTGAGAATCCCGGTTCAATAAAAAAATCTTTATAAAATATTCCGGATTACGGGTATACGGGTATACTTGCAAGTTTGTAGACTGGATTATGGTATACTGGTATACTGGTATACTGGTATACTGGTATACTGGTATACTGGTATACTGGTGAACGGGTGAACGGGTGAACCGGCATCAAATTATTAAGAAAATATTATGTCAAAACAATTCGGCGGAAAGTTAACTGAAAAATTAATCGAGAGATATTCACGCTCCGGCAACTGGAAGGACGGAAAATTCCAAAACCTGGAAAATACAACCCTGGACTTCAGCCTTAAACGGATGCCAATGCTTCTGTACAGGCAGATCTTTGAAAGCAAAAACCGTATTCCTTTAAATGGGCTCCCCATTGTTCCTTTTTACAAAGAGAAATTCCTTGACGCTCACGGTCAAACTAAAATGATCTGGTTCGGGCATTCCGTAATCCTCTTACGCTTGAACAACAAAACAATTTTAATCGATCCCATGTTCGGAGGTAATTCCGCCCCCAGTACCCCCTTCAGGATCCGGCGGTTTTCTGAAAACACCCTGGATATTATTGATGACCTTCCTCCGGTCGATCTGATTCTCCTCACCCACGACCATTATGATCATCTCGATTATGACAGTATTCAAAAGCTGAAATCAAAAACAAAAAAGTATTTTGTCGCATTGGGCGTGGCCCGGCACCTGGAAGCCTGGGGAGTTGAAACCGGATTGATCAGGGAGTTCGACTGGTGGGATCAGGAAACCTGGGAAGGGATTACCATTACCTTTACTCCTTCACGGCATTTTTCCGGCAGGGGACTCTCCGATCGTTTCAAATCATTATGGGGCGGCTGGGTAATGAATAACGGGAAGGAGAATATTTATTTCAGCGGTGACGGCGGGTACGGCAACCACTTCAGGGAAGTAGGGAAACGTTTAGGACCTTTCGATTTCGGCATGATGGAATGCGGGCAGTATAATGTGAACTGGCACCAGATCCACATGTATCCGGAAGAAACTGTTCAGGCTGCCCTGGATGCCGGAGTAAAGAATGCCATGCCTGTTCACTGGGGCGGTTTTGCCCTGGCCCAGCATCACTGGAAAGATCCTGTACAGCGTTTTGTAAAGGAGGCCGATCGTTTGAAAGTTCCCGTTAATGTACCGCCGATGGGAAAAATTTTCACTGTAACAGACATCATGAATGAGAGTTGGTGGGACATTTATGAATAAGACGCCTGATAGAGGCCTTGATGTCCGGGATTATAAGGATACAAATTAAATTTAATCCTGTGGTGCCGGGTAAACATTTGTTTAGCGTATTCCTAGTCCATCCAGACTGGTTTAACAATTGAATTATTCGGCTTCGAAAGGATATCCTTGTATAATTCCGGTCTGCGGGCGTTCCTGTAGCGGAAGCCTCCGGCAAGTTCCAGCTTTTCAGGAGTACAGGTCCCGACTGTTATATCATCATCAAAATTTCTGATCTCTGAAATGACTTCCCCGTAAGGATCCAGCACCATTCCCAACCCGTTTTTCAACTGGTCATCATCCATCCCGATGGCATTGCTGAATACAATATATATTCCATTGTCAAAAGCACGCGCAGGAAGCCAGCGCATAAGCCATTGCCTTCCCTTAGGCCCGTCAAATTCCATCCGTAAAGGAACGGGATCCCTGAATCGGTTTTGCCATAAGGCAGGATCGGAAAATCCCCTTCCCGGCATCGGAGAAGGTGTCAGCATCGTCACATGAGGAGCAAAAAGCACCTGTGCACCCATCAGTGTTACTGCCCTGACATTCTCTATTACATTGTTATCGTAACAGATAAGGATACTGCATTTCCAGCCGAAAAGATCGAAGATCACATACTCGTTCCCCGGTGAAATATTAGGATTGATAAAAGGGTGAAGCTTCCGGTACTTTGCAACCAGCCTGTTCCCGTCCACACATACCATGGACTTATAGACCTTGTCCTTTTCCCTTTCCAGTATCCCGGCGATCACAACAATCCCGTTCTTTGAAGAGATTTCCATTAATTTCCGGGTACTGGGTCCTTCTGGAATAGGTTCTGCAAGATCAAATAACTGATCACGGGAAAGCTTTCTCAGGAAAGTATAACCCGTTACCGATTGTTCGTGGAAGCAAACTACCTGCGCCCCGGCATTTTTTGCTTTCAGGGAAAGCCTGTTGATTACGGAGAGATTATAGGATTTATCCCCTGAATGGTTCTCGAACTGGGCTGCGGCAGCAATCAGATCGTTCATGGCGGTATGGTTATTATCAGATATTGAGTAAAATTAATTGAATGCCGGGACAAACGGGAGCTTTACGGCAGAGTGCCGGGATCCTTTAAAGGAAATTATGACTCTTGATAAAGAAATATTACTAATTGAATGGGAGGTCCCGGATCAAGCACGGGGATGACATCAGTTTCAGGATCAATAAATTACCCGGCCGAAGAGTAAAGGAATATAAGGTGTTTTACCCCGGGGCAGGCTCTGCACCCAAATTTCCGGAGTAGAGTTCCGGGGAATTACATCCAAGCCATCTTGTCCGCCAAAACGGAACGCGAAGGTGGAATTAATCCCTAAAAAATAACCTGTTCTTTCAGCAGATCTTTTCAATAAGAGCATCCCGTTCTTTCATGAATTGTTCCATGATCCGGATATGATGGGCCTGACGGGCTTCTTCGATCTTATGTTCCAGTTCGAGGATCTGCAGGGCTCTTTTGGCGCTCTCCACATCAACTGAATTCTTATAGGGGGATTCCAACTCGCATTTTTCCAGGTATTCCATAGCCTTGGCCAGATAAACCATTGATTTCGACTTTTTCATATTCTTAGTTTTGTTATTTCCATATCCAGCTATCTGCTTCCATCAGATCAATACCTGATAATAAAATATACTTGAGTAAACGGCAGATCCTGCAGGTATCCGGAGATAAATAAAAAAATTATCGCTTCAAAAAGTAATGATATTTATCAGGTTTAAATTCCGGCCGTGAAAAAATCAATCCCAAAATCGGCAATAGAATCTATGATATTGCCGAAGGTTGAAGAATTTTACGCTGAATTTAATGGATTCAGCATAAAATTCTTCAGGGTTTAACCCTGTCATGAAATCATAAAAGGGCTTCGTCTGTTTTCATGCAATTTTTCCTGCTTATTCCAGAGCGGCAACCCCGGGCAATGTTTTTCCTTCAATGTATTCCAGCAAAGCTCCGCCACCGGTGGAAACGAAGGAAACCTTATCACCGTATCCCAGGTTATTGATGGCTGAGGCCGAATCACCTCCTCCGATCATTGAGAAACCTCCCATGCCGGTAGCTTTTACAACAGATTCGGCTATGGCCACTGTTCCTTTGGCAAAGTTGGAAAATTCAAATACACCCATAGGGCCGTTCCAGAGGATGGTCTTTGATTTTTCTATTACTTCAGCATATTTTTTAACGGTAGCAGGTCCGATATCGAGTCCCATCCAGCCGTCTTTTATTTCATCGGCATTCACCACCTCGTGTTTTGCATCATTGCTGAATGCATCGGCAATAACGGCATCTACGGGAAGGAGCAGGTTTACCCCCTTGGCTTTAGCCTTGTTCAGCAACTCGCGGGTCAGTTCCAGCTTATCTTCTTCCACCAGCGACTTACCGATCTTACCTCCCATGGCTTTGGTGAAGGTAAACGACATTCCACCGCCAATGATCAGGTTATCCACCTTATCCAGCATTTTTTCGATCACGAGGATCTTGTCGGATACTTTGGCTCCTCCCATGATGGCCGTGAATGGACGTACAGGGTTATCAAGAACTTTCCTGGCATTTTCAACTTCAGCATGGATCAGGTATCCACAGATCTTTTCCTTGACGAACTGGGCTATTACAGCAGTGGAAGCGTGAGCACGATGGGCAGTACCGAATGCATCATTAACCCATACATCTCCGTAAGATGCCAGTTGCCGGGCCATTTTTTTCTGCTTTTCCTTCATCTCAGCCTTCTTGGCTTTGGCCTCTTCGTCACTGAGCCCCTCGGTCTTTGCCTTGCCTTCCTCTTCCTTATAAAACCTGAGGTTTTCAAGAAGAAGGACTTCCCCTGCTTTTAATTCGGCGGATAATTTCCTGGCCGAATCACCGAGGCAGTCATCGGCAAATTTGATATTCATGCCCAGGTGTTTGCCCAGGGAGGGAATGACATGCTTTAATGAAAACTTTTCTTCATATCCTCCCTTGGGGCGCCCCAGGTGGGACATGAGAATCGCGGATCCTCCATCCTTTAATATTTTTTTTATCGTAGGTATGGCTGCCTTGATCCTGGTTTCATCCGTTACCTCGAATTTGTCATTCAACGGCACATTGAAGTCAACCCTGACCACTGCCTTTTTTCCATTAAAATTGTAGGTATCAACAGTTTTCATAGATTATTCTTAAAAGTTAGGTTTGAAGATATTTTCGAATTGCCAAAAATCACGCTGTAAATTTAAAGCCTGTATTTCCAGATACCAAGTCAAACAGGCCATTTAAGCGTCATTAACAATAACTTAATGCTTTGCCGCCGCCCGGTTCAGGCGATCGTTAATGGCCTTTCCAATCCCTTTGTCAGGAACCCTTTCCGCGAAGATCCTGTCAATATCAAGGGTATCGAGCCACCGCAGGCCGGTGAAAAGATTCTTTCCGGCTTCCTTGAGGTCGCCTTTTTCGGAAAGTATGAATTGATTCTCCATGGGTACGTTTGCCATTGCCTGCCGGAAAGTAAGGATCCCGGTCCTGAGCCTTGTTTTTTCAGGAATTTCCGGAAACTGATCGGGTGGAAACAGGATGACTTTTTTGCCAGGCGAATAATGCGATTTCAGCATGCCCGGTGCAACGATTCCCGCATATTCTTTTGACCGGATCTTAATATTACCTGCTATTTCTTCAATTTCCTCAATCGTTTTTCCCCCCAGCCTGTAAACCACCGGAGTACTGTCTTCGCAGCCGATAATTGTTGACTCAATCCCGACGGCACAGGCACCGCCGTCAAGAACATACCGTATTTTTTTCCCCAGTTGTTCATTAACATGGGCAGCAGTTGTCGGGCTTACATACCCGAAAGGATTAGCACTGGGAGCTGCCAGGGGATAGTCGAGGCTGGCCAGTAATTCGAGGGTAAGCGGGTGGGCCGGCACACGTACGGCAACCGTATCAAGACCGGCTGTTATGATATCGGGAATAATAGGTTTCCTTTTCAGGATCAATGTCATCGGCCCCGGCCAGAAGGCTTCCGCAAGTTTTCGAAGGGTATGGGGGATCTTTTCGGCAAACTCATCGATCCTGTCAGGATGATCTGTATGAACGATAAGGGGATCGAAGGAAGGCCGGTTTTTCACAGAAAAAATCTCGGTAACCGCCGCCGGGTTATAGGCATTCCCTGCCAGCCCGTAAACCGTTTCCGTAGGGATGGCGACCAGTTTTCCCTCATTAAGAAGCTCCCTGGCCCTGGCTATATCGGTGCCTGTTTCAGCCATGATGCGAATGTATAATTAAAAATCTTTTCATGGCGATACCCGCGGAATTTTATATTTTCGTAAAAACAAACAAATCATGGGATCAAAAATCAAAACCCTGTTACGCGGAATTTCCATCCTTATTGTGCTTCTTATCGTTTTCATTCAGCTTGGCCTTATATCCATTAATGTCCAATTCATCCATGAAAACCTCATGTGGCTTATGATCATTGCTTATGCCATGCTGCTGATAACTCTTAAATAAAACCGCTTTTCAAAATTTGGCTTACAACGGCAACCGGTCAGGTTATCAGGATCCTGCCAACTCGTGTTTTAAGTTCCAATAACTAGTGAAACTGAATTATACATGTCAATATGTCCGGATTCAATTATCCGGTAAATAAATGCCCGTTTATTGATATTTATTTTTTTTTAAAAAAGTCCTCATGACTTTGTATTAAATTAACAACCTTCACGGTTAAATCTTTAACTTTATTCCATGGATTTCCTATATCTCATTACAGGTGTTGTCATCGGGGGAGCAGTTGTATATTTTTATCTGACTTCCCGGCTCCGGGACCGTTATGCTTTCACCCGCGAACAGAAAGAAGAACTTGACAGGAAAATCACCCGGGCAGAGGTTGACCTGCGGGTAGCCGAAGAAAAGCTCACAAGCCTTCAGGAAGAGCACAGGGAAGTCAGGGAAAGCCTGGAAAAGGAAAGGGAAAATTCCCTGAAACTCAGCACCACCCTCGCTTCAAGGGAATCTGAATATAAATCGCTCCTGGAAAAGCTTAATGAGCATAAAAAGGAAGTCGAGGAACTACACGACAAGCTGAATATTCAGTTCAGGAACCTGGCCAATGAGATCCTGGAAGAAAAAAGCAAAAAATTCACCGATCAGAATAAGACCCAGATCTCCGAAATTCTGAATCCCCTGAAGGAAAAGATCCTTGAATTTGAAAAAAAGGTGGAAGCCTCGAACAAGGAAAGCATTGACCGACATGCATCCCTGAAAGAACAGATCCTGAACCTGAGGGAATTGAACCAGCGCATTACTAAAGACGCGGAAAACCTTACAAAAGCACTCAAAGGGGATACCAAATCACAGGGAACCTGGGGGGAGTTCATTCTGGAGAAGATCCTGGAAAAATCGGGGCTGACGAAGGACCGGGAATATGTAACCCAGGAATCCCATACTTCGGAAGAAGGAAGAAGGTTCCAGCCCGATGTGATCGTTCGTCTTCCCGAAGGTAAAAATATTATCATCGATTCAAAGGTATCGCTCGTGGCTTACGAGAGATTTGTGAGTTCCGAAAACGAAGACGAGAGAAGAGATTTTATTAAAAGCCATATCCTTTCGGTAAGAAATCATGTGAAAGCGCTGGGTGAAAAAAATTACCAGGATCTCGGAATTAAGAGCCTTGATTTCGTTTTGCTTTTCATGCCCGTAGAACCGGCTTTCGGTCTCGCTATGCAAAACGATGACCGGCTTTTCCTGGATGCCTATGAAAAGAACATCGTCATTGTAACCCCTTCCACCCTGCTGGCTACCCTGAGGACAATTGCCAGCATCTGGCGGCAGGAATACCAGAACCGTAATGCCATGGAAATCGCGCGGCAGGGCGGAGACCTTTATGACAAATTCGTCAATTTCACCGAGGATCTTTTACAACTCGGTAATAGGATCACAGCCACCCAGAAATCCTACGACGATGCAATGAAAAAGCTTTCCACGGGTACGGGAAATCTCGTTACACGGGCCGAAAGACTGAGGAAACTGGGAGCCAGGGTAAAAAACAATATCGATACCAGGTTACTGGGTGAAAGCCAGGATGGAGAGGAATAAATCGACCGGATTTTTCAATTTAAAACCGCTTCTTTGAATAACTTTGTAACTGTCAAAGAATCCTTTTATGGAAATTACCCCGGATCATAAACTTAAAAACCTGATCGTTGTCGGCGACAGGGTGCTTATCAGGCCTGTCAAACCTGATGATAAGACTGCAAGCGGACTGTTCCTGCCTCCCGGAGTGAAGGAAAAAGAAAAAGTCCAGACAGGGTATGTGATCAAGATCGGTCCGGGATACCCGATCCCTTTACCTGCCGATGATGATGAGCCCTGGAAGGATAAAAAGGAAGAGATCAAATATATACCCCTCCAGGCAAAAGAAGGTGATCTTGCCATATTCCTTCAAAACGGCGCTATAGAAATTAATTACGGGGACGAAAAGCTTTATATTGTTCCGCAATCTTCCATCTTATTACTCGAACGCGACGAGGGTTTATTCAATTAAAAATACTATATTTCAAAAACTGA
>JBJKSY010000128.1:0-2783 GCA_046703645.1 Cyclobacteriaceae bacterium | reverse complement strand
GCGGTTGCCATCCCGGTGACTGTCATTACCAGGAAGGAAATTACCGTTGCCTGCGGCGGTATCACCTGCTGAAAAAATATATCCAGCAGATGGGCATCGAACCTGAACGGCTGAAACTGGAATGGATCAGCGCAAGTGAAGGGAAACAATACACCGAGTTAGTGAACAGTTTTACACAAACTATTTCAGACCTGGGTCCCTGTAAGGTTAAGCAGATTATGGAAGTTCTTACCTAATAAGATTATTTTATGGAAAATCAAAAGCCAAAACTCAAAATGGCGGTTTACTGGGCCGCGGCATGCGGAGGTTGCTGCGTTTCGGTCCTGGATGTTCATGAAAAATTACTCGATGTGATTGCAGCCGCCGAACTGGTATTCTGGCCTATTGCCCTGGATACGAAATATGCGGATGTCGAGGCTATGCCGGATCAGGATATCGATATTACGCTTTTCAACGGGGCAGTAAGGAACAGTGAAAATGAACATATGGCAAAGCTGTTGAGGGCCAAAAGCAAAATACTCGTGGCATATGGAAGCTGTGCTCATATGGGAGGTATACCCGGGCTGGCTAATTTTTCAACTGCCGAAGAAGTACTGAGACGTGTCTATGAAGAAAGTGAATCCACCCAGAATCCGCAAAAAGTACGCCCCCAGACACATTATAAAATAGAAGAAGGGGTCCTTGAACTGCCTGAATTTTATAACGATGTAAGGCCACTTGCCGAAGTCACCGATGTGGATTATTTCCTTCCGGGTTGTCCCCCTCAGACAGACCGTCTGCTGGAAGTATTCACTGCCATCGTATCAGGATCGGAGCTTCCTCCTAAAGGTTCCGTAATCGGTGCCGGCCACAGGGCCCAGTGTGACGAATGTGTTCGAAAGAAGACAGAAAATAAAAAAATCAAAAAATTCTACCGTCCCTGGGAAATCCAGGACGACGGGGAGACCTGCTTCATGGAACAGGGAATCCTTTGCATGGGACCTGCCACTCGTTCAGGTTGCGGTTACCGGTGCATTAAAGGGAATGCCCCCTGCAGGGGATGTTATGGCCCCACATCCGATGAAGCCGATCCCGGAACCAAGATGATGTCGGCCATTGCAAGTGTCATCGATGAAAAAGATCCTGAAAAGATAGGAAAGGTAATTGAAGACCTTGTCGACCCGGCAGGCACTTTTTACAGGTTTAGTTTACCGTCATCATTTATAAGGAGGAAAGTAATATGAAAAGAATCACTATAGATCCCATTACCCGCCTGGAGGGGCACGGTAAGATTGAGATATTCCTGAATGACGACGGGAATGTGGAAAACGTTTATTTTCAGGTCCCGGAACTCAGGGGTTTTGAAAAATTCTGTGAAGGAAGGCCCGTAGAGGAACTCCCCCAGATCGTTACCAAGATCTGCGGGGTATGTCCCGGCTGCCATCACATGGCCTCCGGAAAAGCCGTAGATGCCGTATTTGGTGTAAAACCACCCCCTACCGCGAGGAAACTCAGGGAACTGGTTTTTATGGCACACTTTGTTCATAGCCATATAGCACATTTTTACGCCCTGGCAGCTCCCGATTTTGTAGTTGGCCCTCAGGCTCCCAAGGGTATGAGGAACATTCTGGGCGTGATCGGCAAGGTTGGGGTCGATATTGGCAAGGAAGTCATTAAACAGCGCCGTATCGCCCAGGAGATCCAGGCCTTACTGGGAGGACACCAAACACATATTATCATGAATGTTCCGGGAGGGGTCCGGAAAGGACTCTCGGAGGCCGAGCGGGATGATATTGTTGAAAAAGCAAAGGGATTCGTGGAATTTGCCAAATTCTCTCTGAAGATATTTGATGATGTAGTTCTTGCCAATAAGGATTATGTGGATATCATTCTCAATGGCCCCTATGCGTTAAAACTGCATTCCATGGGTCTGGTGGATGAAAATAATAAGGTAAACTTCTACGACGGGAAAATTCGTGTTGTAGATACCGAAGGGAGTGAACTTTATAAATATTCACCGGTGGACTACAGGGAATTTGTTGAAGAACATGTTGAACCCTGGAGTTACCTCAAGTTCCCTTTCCTGAAAAAGATCGGATGGAAAGGATTAATAGACGGTCAGGATTCGGGAGTTTATCATGCAACTCCCCTTTCCCGTCTCAACGCTTCCGATGGAATGGCCACCCCCCTGGCGCAGAAAGAATATGAAAGAATGTACTCTACCCTGGGAGGGAAGCCTGTACATGCAACCCTGGCGATGCACTGGGCCCGGCTGATCGAATTATTATATGCTGCAGAACATTGCCTTGAGCTTGCCGGGGATCCGGACATTACCGGGAAAGAACTACGCGCCCCGGTGGAGAAAATCGTCGGTGAAGGTGTGGATACCGTGGAAGCTCAGAGAGGAACCCTTACTCATCATTACTGGACGGATGACAAAGGCGTGGTGACCAAAGTGAACATCATTGTCGGAACTACCAATAACAACGCCGCCATTAACATGTCCATTAAAAAGGCAGCCCAGGGACTTATCCATAAAGGCGTGGAAGTCAGCGATGGTATCCTGAATATGGTGGAAATGGCATTCAGGGCTTATGACCCCTGTTTTTCCTGCGCAACACACAGCCTGCCGGGCCAGATGCCTATGATCGTGGAAATTCATGATGCAGATGGATCAGTGCTGCAGAGAATTACCAGGAATTAATCATTTATGATAAGTAAAAAAAATTCATTCAATAAACCCTGAAGGAAATATGCGTACCGGAGTATTTTTCTGTCAAGTGGAAGCGCAGCCCAGGATAAAC
>JBJKSY010000127.1:0-3659 GCA_046703645.1 Cyclobacteriaceae bacterium | reverse complement strand
GCATCAGGGAGGCGGCTGGGGCCGTTCATAGTTTTAAAGGGATTGTAGCTTCCCCGGACCAATCGTGTTCATTCATAAACTGAAAATAATTTATTAAACCATAAAAATTTATTGATGAAAAGAATTCTAATTTCTTCGCTGCTGTTTCTTATTATTTTATCTACTGAAACTTATGCCCAGCAACCTTCGGGCAGTGCCAATCCCGGAGTAAGGCCCGACCCGATCGGGGTTATCAAGGGAAAAGTACTTGATCAAAAAACCGGGGAAGCTCTACCTTATACCAATGTTATCTTATACAGTCAGAAAGATTCCACTATGGTTACGGGAACCATTGCGAGTTCAGACGGGAGTTTTGTCATAGAGAAAGTCCCGATCGGCAGGTACTATATGGAAGTTAAATTTATCGGTTACGAAAAACAGGTAATAAACAATGTCGATGTTTTACCTCAAAAATCCTCTCTTGACATGGGAGTAATTAAGATCACTCCTGCGAGTCAGCAATTGAAAGAGGTCGAGGTTACTGCTGCAAAACCTCCTGTTGAATTCCAGATCGATAAAAAGGTCGTCAATATAACCGAGAACATGAGTAGTATGGGCAACAGCCTTGCCAGGGCATTGGAAAATGTACCATCCATAACAGTTGACATTGACGGGAACGTCGCCCTGCGCGGAAGCACGAATTTCCAGGTATTGATCGATGGTAAGCCCAGTCCCCTCAGCGGAAGTGATGCTCTTCAGCAGATTCCCGCCAGCGCGGTTCAAAACGTAGAAATTATTACCAACCCGTCAGCAAAATACGATCCTGATGGACTTGGAGGGATCATAAACATTATTACAAAGAAAAAAGCGCTGGATGGATTTTCCGGCGTCGTCAATTTATCGGCAGGTACCGGAAACAAATCCCGCGGGGATGCGATGATCACCTATAAATCGGATAAGATCACTGCTTACGTAGGCGGTAACTTCATGGATGAACACCGGAACGGATCCTTATACCGCTCCTCTACCACATTTCTGCCCGACACTACCAGGTATATAGTCAGCAACGGAACAGGATTCCGCCAAAGACATGGATATTCCGTCAAAGGCGGGATCACCTACACCCCTTCCAAAGGGAACAGTTTCTCGCTGGAAACACATATCGGCGACCATGGATTCAACCGGAATGAAACCGGTAATTACCATGAATATACCACACCTGCTTTATCCGATATTTACTATATAAATAAAAGCATCGGCGGGCATTTTGAGAATTTCTACAATTTTACCGCCACATACGACAAGACATTCGGTAAACCGAATCACAAGCTGACAACTTATCTGCAGTTTGAGCATTCACCCGGTCATAACAGCGACAGCCAGCAGCAGATCTTTACAGACCAGAATTTCCAGGAACTCAACGTTCCTCCGGTGATGAACCAGACCCCCCAGAAAGGCAATGAATACCAATGGAGGTTCCAGTCGGATTACACAAGGCCAATAGGAACTAAAGGAAAACTGGAAGCCGGTTACCAGATGAGGATCAACCGTGAGAATTCGGATTATCATTTCCTGCAATTCGACAATACTCAAAATGCCTATGTGATCAATCCCCTGTTCACCGACCAGATGAATTTCAGGAGAGACATACATGCAGCCTATACTACCTACACCGATGAAATCGGAAAGTTTGGTTACCAGGTTGGCGTAAGGGGCGAGTATACTTACAGGAATGTGCAAAATGTAAGATCGGATAAACCGGCTGTTGTCAACCGTTTCGATATATTCCCAAGCGTTCATTCATCCATGAAAATCGGCAAACAGGACCAGGTGATGGCCAGTTACAGCCGGAGGATCAACCGTCCTCATGGATGGGATCTCGATCCTTTCTCACAATACATCGACCCGTATACCACCCGTGTCGGGAACCCGAATTTGCTGCCTGAATACACAGATTCCTATGAGGCAAGTTACCAGAAAGGTCTCGGCAAATCCTTTATCAGCCTGGAAGGATACTACAGACTTACGCATAACAGTATTACCCGTATCATGCAGGTACAGGGTAACGGCGACAGGATATTTACCACGACCAACCTGAACAAGGAAAGGGCCATGGGTGCCGAAGCTATGCTGAATTTCCAGATCACCCGGTGGTTTAACCTGAATGCCAGTGGTGACCTTTACCGCTATAGCCTGCAGGGAAATGTTTCAGATTCGACGGTAGCCAAAACCAGTACAAACTCAAATTTCAGGTTTAACGGAGATTTCAAGATCACCCCGACCACAAAATTCCAGTTACAGGGATATTACCAGGGCCCGTCTATTACTGCACAGGGGCAACGGAAACAGTTCTTTATTACCAATGCCTCCCTCCGACAGGATTTCATGCATAATAAACTGTCGGCTATCCTTGCCATTGACGACATCTTCGGAACCGGAAAGTTCCAGTTCCTCTCCCAGGGATCGGATTTCCAGGACATGTTCAAGTTTGAACGGGAACACCAGGTGCTGACGCTCACCCTGAGTTACAGGATCAATAATTACAAGAAAGGCCGGGATACGAATGGCGGCGGCGAACAACCTTCCAATGAAGGCGGCGGGATGATGATGGAAAATTAATTTAATTAATGCCCACTGAGTCTATTTAACCTTCATGCTGTATATTGGAGCCATTAATTTACCATGGATGATTGAATCAGAAAATGATTTGATTGAACTACTGAAGCAAGGCGACGAAACAGCATTCCGGAACCTGGTAGAAAAAAATCAGGGAAAAGTGTATAATACCTGCCTGGGATTTTTAAGGAACGAGGAAGAAGCCGATGATCTGTCCCAGGAGGTATTTATTGAAATATACCGTTCGATTTCCAGATTCCGGGGAGAGGCGAAACTGAATACGTGGATCTACCGCATCGCAGTAACCAAATCCCTGGAATTTATTCGTTCCAGAAAAAGGCAGAAAAGGTTCGCTGTTATAAAAAGCCTTTTTAATTCCGATGACGAATCAACCCTGGATATCCCTGAAAATATTCACCCCGGGGTCCTACTGGAAAACAAGGAACGGGCGGGAATATTGTTCCGTGCTATTGACAATCTGCCGGAAAATCAGAAAATAGCATTTACATTAAATAAAATAGAAGGAATGAGTTATGAGGAAATATCCGAAATCATGGGAAAATCCATTTCTTCGGTCGAATCCCTCCTCCACAGGGCCCGTTTGAACCTGCAGGAGCAACTCAGAAACTATTATGAATCTGCAGAATGAAAGAGCAAGTATTTGCGATAAAGGACATCTAAATTATAAGGAACCATGAAAAAGGTCAGTGAACATATTGATCAGGAAATCAGGCAGACCCTGGCTGCCCTGGATGGGATCCGTAAAACTTCCCCGAAACCTTATTTCTATTCCAGGCTTCAGGCAAGGATGCAAGCCGGAAACCCGGTTAAAGAAGTGATCCTTTCCATTAATCCCGTATGGATCAAGGTGATAGTCAGTATTGTTGCCTTCCTCATACTTGTGAATGTGTATACGGTTTCCACGGTTCAGAAACCCGGCACCCTTTCGATACAAAAGGCGTCTACCGATGAGATCCAGACCCTTATAGTAGATTACTATCCGCAGAATCCTTCAGTTTATAATCTTGACGCTGTCATCAATCAGTAAGTATGGCTGTATTATC
>JBJKSY010000126.1:0-6088 GCA_046703645.1 Cyclobacteriaceae bacterium | reverse complement strand
GTCAACCACCAATCGAACAATCTTTCCATCAAGGGTACGGTGACATACAACGGAATTACAAGAAGCATAGACAGCTCAGGAGCGGTAAGTATTAACCGGTCCACCACCACCTCCGTCAATATTTTCGGGAATGCTGTTTCCTGGTAATACTTATTAGCAGGAAGCTATACCTTTAGTGTGGAATTATGGAAGGTTTCCTATGTATTAGAGGACCTTCAGTAACAAGAGGAAATGTATGGGTCATGGAATTTTTTCAATACATTTTCTTTTCTTCGGTCTGAGGTATGTAGAGATCCTAACCGCATAGAATAATAAATCTCATATTAATTTAACGCCCCTATATATCAGTTGGGCCAAAAATCATAATTTTTAAGATACGAGGTATTATTTGGCTTTTTATCTCCGGATATATCAGTTGGGACAAAGATAAAATAAAAAACCCGGTTCTAAACCGGGTAAAATTGGTTAATCTACATAACAATCTTTTCTATCAGCTATTATTAAAATGTTAATTTCCTTTTTCTTTCTTTCAAAATCGAATAAAATTCGGAAATCACCACTTCTTAATCTGTATTGAGGCAAATTAGGATTTTTTAACTTCTTTGTATCAAGCCCTTCTTTAGGAAATTCTTTTAATCCCTTTATAGACTCTCTAATTTGCTCAATAATTTTAGTGTTACCAATTTTTTCAAGTTGCTTCTTTGCTCTTTTAGCAAATACTATAGTATTCATTAAACATTATTGAAAAGATTCACTTTCACCATTCTTAATTTCATTTCTTGCAAGCATAACCTCCTTATATAAATTCAATAAACCAATAATATCCTTCATCTTATCCCTAATCATCAAATTATTCTTATAATATCTTTCTGCGAGTAAATCATCCATCTTTAAATGACCTAACATATTAACAAATCTTTCAATTAATATATATGATGAATTATAGTCATTAAGTAATTTATCAATAAAACTTGGTAATATTTTATTGTTCTGTATTTCTTCATATGTTATTTCAAGAGTTTTCAACATATCCTCAGATTGTTCAATCCCTTTCGAATTTATCTTATCGAATAATGATTTTAAAAATGATATGCTCTTAAAATTAGTTTCATTATAACCATTATAATATGAAATTAATATTTCTGGTTTTAATAATGATTCTAAACCATCCTGACTCATTTTTATTTATTATTTGGCTTCAATAAGATACTACAAATATATTTAATAACCTTATTTTCCTGCAAATTTACGAAAAAATAAGGACTTATTTTTTGACATTTTTATTTTTTAAACTATCCCATTTAGCCTTTATATTATACTGTGCTATGTCTTCATCAAAAGTAAAATGGATATCAATAAGACTGGGTTTATTAAAGGGATCATCGGCACTAACGTGTACTATAAATAAAACATAATCAGGATCATAATTGAAGTATATCCGGTCTAAAGCCTGTGTTCTTATATAAAAATCTCTTTTTGTATTAGGCTTCCATGGATTTGATGTTGAAAGATCGGGCTTCAAATTAGAATATTCATCATCATAAGACGTTTCAGCTTTCTCGCCATTAACACCAACTATCATACGACAAGAAATATAACCACTAACCAATATTTTATTCGTCTTATTTATTATGCTTCCCTTCATTGCATAAATAATACCATTTTCATATTGATAAGCTGAATTTATGAGCATCAATTTACTAGTCTTAACATCGGTAATTTCAAAATTTTTAGAGATTCCCCTTTTATTCTCAATTCCCGATTTTTTATTGTTAGTACAAGAATTTAATAGAACAATTACGGTTAAAAGTATAGCCAGTTTTTTCATGTCAATAAATGTTAATTTTTATCCTTCTTTTCCTCTTTAACCAAAGCCTTAATAGCATCTTCAAAAGATCCTTCAATCTTTAGTTTCTTTTCATATTCAGGCTGTCGCTTTTTGTTGTATTTTTTTACTTTCTTTTTTGTCATAGGTTATTTCTTTATTAAGTCTTTATATTTTAATCTTCCATTTACTTTGGTTAATGATTCATCAAACCTTTCAATATCGGTGATATTCCTTGAATTATATCTGTATGAAAATTCATTCGTATAACGGTCTAAATGCTTCGGGCTGGCATAATGGTATATTCCATATATTCCTCTTTTAAAAAGGCTCCAGAAGCCTTCTATTCCGTTTGTATGATAACCATTCTTTACATATTCATTGTTCTTATGGTTAATAACCTTATGTCTGTATTCTTTATTCAATCCTCTGTATCCTAACCATTCATCAGTAATTATAATGGATTTCTTTTCAACTAAAGAGGCAATAATCGGTTTTAAAGTCTTTGCCTTTGTATCGGGGACTATTGTAGTTTTTACTTTTCCTTCATTTAACAGACCAAATACCGGAGTCTTATCTTGTACCGAACGTCCTTGAATACCGTAGATTTTCTTGTTTTCATGACGGTATTTATTCTTTCCTCCGATAAATGTTTCATCAGCTTGTACTTCACCTTTTAACATTTCAGGAGCCTTTATTTTCATCATTTCTCTTATCCTATGAAGCATGAACCAGGCTGTCTTTTGAGTAACTCCTAAATCCCTATGTAACTGAAGGCTGCTTATTCCTTTTTTATGAGCAGTGGCTAAATAGATGGCAGCAAACCAGAGGCTTAACTTGATCTTTGAATTTTCAAATACTGTCCCTACCGTTACAGAAAACTTCTTATAACATTCCTTATTGGCACATTTATAACCACGATTAGTTTTATATACATGAGTATGTCCGCAATGAGGGCAAACAGGATTACCATTCCAACGCTGTTTTTCAAGAAATTCGATACAAGTTTGCTCATCCTTGAAGTATTCTAAAAGCTGAGGTAAAGAGTTAATTTTCATTGTCATTTAAATTATACCCTAATTTACATCTTGTCCCATTAAATACCTAATTTATAGGTAATTATTTTTAGTATTTTATGCAAAAATTTTCCTTATTTTTAGCTAAAAAATGAGGTTTTATAGAAAATGAAAGAACTTATAATACCTGAACGGGAAATAATAGATAAACTCATCGAAAAATCACCTGAATTTGCATCATTTTATAAAAATGAAAGAGATAAAATTATTACTCCTATAACATGGATTCAAACAGATAGTCTCCCTTCTGGACTTAATGCAAGATCAACATTTGAAAATGGCAATGAAATTATATACTTACCCTTAAATAGTTATAATAGCTTAATAATAGCTCATGAAATGTTTCATATAATTCATAGACAATATTTTCATATTCCTTCAATAGGATCTTTAGGTTATAATTACAGAGATTTAATGACTGCAATTAATAGTAGCATTTTAGATAAATTAGTTAATAGAGATTTACTCAAATATGATTTTGATATATGTGATTATTTTGAAAATCAATTATTAAGTATCAAAAAATCATTAAAGAAATACAAAAAAGAACCACAAAATGAATATACAAGATTATTATGGTCAATCAATTTCGCTGCAAATAAGACTGACTATAATTTCATAACGTCTGAATATGAATATGAAGACCTATCATTCTTTATATGGTTTAAAGGCAAATATCCTAACGTTGCTAATGAAAGTAAAATGATAGAAGCCGCTTTAAATAATGTAGATTTAAATGTTATTGATAGTATAAGGAATTACTATAAATGGATAATATCAACTTTTAACCTGTCTTTTTTTACGATTGTGAATTTTAGGTGATTTTGAGGATGAGCCATACCATTGAGCATTTTCTACCCTTAATGTGCCTTCTTTCCAAGGGAACAGTTCTTTATTATGTTTTTGTTCTTCTTTTGTCCCAAGTGATATATAGTTACCTAATTTAAATTCCTGAAAGAAA
The DNA here is from genome assembly GCA_046703645.1 of Cyclobacteriaceae bacterium. Classification (GTDB taxonomy): domain Bacteria; phylum Bacteroidota; class Bacteroidia; order Cytophagales; family Cyclobacteriaceae; genus DATDPY01. The sequence continues at coordinate 2,226 of JBJKSY010000126.1, read as the reverse complement.
AAGCCTTCTTTATACAATTATAAAATTTTGTCTAATGTCTTTCTAAATCAAACAATCTTATATTAACTTCATTGTTTATTAGTTCTTGGCATCAGATATTTTTTTTCTTTTTATTATTTATTTAAATCTTTAATTTTTTAATGCATTTAATTTTAGATTTTTTCAACCTATGTATTATTCAATGAAATCACTTGCCTTCAGATCTATTTGTATATTATTTATTTTGTTAAGAATAGATTTTGCACATTCTCAGCAGGGCCGACAGGTAATTTTTAGCAAAAAATTAATTGGGATAAATAAATCCAATAATGTAAAAGTATTAGCCAAAGTTTACTATTTACCGGATACTATTATCCGTTGGTATTTAGACACTACGTCTGCATGCTGGACCTTTGAACTTGTAAAAACAAAGAAATTTTCAACAGGGACCCTCCTTACTTATGATATGGCCGGCAATAAGATCAACTGGGCCAAATCAATGGACTTTAGTTATAATACATTTTTACAATATAACAGTACATTGATACGGATTCGGGATCGTCAAAGTTCCCGCATTGATCTAAATACAGGAGAAGTATTATGGAGAAATCCATCAGTTGTTTATTATATTGAAACACTTGGTAAAATTGGGATTGCATATACGCCACCACTTCATACAGGATATACTGAAATGATGTCGGGAATTGACCTTAATACAGGGAATGCCTTATGGAATCGGTATATTTCCGGACTATATGGATGGGATGAAGTTGTTCACCAGAATGATTCTGTCATACTATTGACAGCAAACGGGCTGCATTCAATCAATCTGAATAACGGGTTTGGCTGGGATCTAATTACTAAAACATGGAGAATTGTAAGGACCCAACCTGACTATTCAGTTCTTCTTGCCGGTATACTTACTGGTATTTTAACAGGGGTTTACTTTACTGGGACTTATAATATATTGGCTGGGATTTCATCCAACATTATCCAGTATCATAATGATTTATTTTTCGTTTCCAGGGAAAAATTATTCAGGATCGATCAGAATGGGCATGTTAAATGGGGTTTTATTATGCCTGATAAGGATATGAGTCATTCTGATATTTACCTTCAAGGTAATAATCTCTTTTTAATAAACAGGGGATATATTAAAACAAATATTAAAAATTTTGAATATGGCAAGCCGTTTATCGCAAGTTATAATATAGAAACGGGAAATCAGGCTTACCTCAACCTTATAAAAAAGAAAAAAGGCCCAATTATCGATTTTAGTTATTGGGAAGATTCAGTCTTATTAATTTTTAATAAAGGATTAACGTTATTTTCTGCAAATAAAGGGTCGATTTTGGCTGAAAAAGAATTTGATTCTAAAATCCCGGGGAATACCATTTACTTGGCCGCTCATCCGGTTTATGAAGAAATAGTATCTGATTCTCAAAACAAATCATTTACTCCACATTCAAACCATTTTTTTATTGTAACTCGGAAAGATAAAATCCTTGAATTTGACAAAAGCCTGGAGCATATTAAAATCTATGAAAAAAGTAATCTTTTTATAGAGGATTTGTCTACAACTGAATATAAATTTCTATCAAATGATGAAAAAACAGTAATCTTAGACAAATTTAATAAGTGGCTAGCCGAGATAGACATTTCTGGTTCTATGTTCCTTGTTGGTTCCAAACTATACATCGTAAGCTCCAGGAGTTTCGCTGAAGTAAACCTCGAGCAGTTTAATCAGTGAATTTTTTGCCTATTTGTTAATATTTTCATTTCAGTACTCCAAGCATAAATAAAGCCGGCTTGGTAACCGGCTTTTGAGAATTTATAAACTCAGTTAATACATCTGACTCAGATCGGGCGCCGGACCGGCAACTACCTCTTTCTTTTTAATTCCTCCGGTTTTGCGGTATAGGATATAATACATCGCAGGTACAGCGATCAGGGTAAGGAAGGTCGCAAAAGTCAACCCGAATACGATGGTCCATGACAGGGTCCCAAAGAATGCCGCACTGTCGCCACCCAGGTGTATATGCGGGTTGAGACGTGTGAAAAGGGTAACGAAGTCTATGTTCAGTCCGATTGCCAGCGGGACCAGGCCGAGGATCGCTGCCGTAGCAGTAAGCAGGATCGGCGTGATCCTTGTTTTCCCGGCCTGAACGATGGCTTCCTTCATATCCATTCCATGTTCCTGCAGCACATCCGTAAATTCTACCAGGAGGATACCGTTCCTTACGACAA
>JBJKSY010000125.1:0-2056 GCA_046703645.1 Cyclobacteriaceae bacterium | reverse complement strand
ACCAGATCACGAACGGAGGCAAAGCCGCCCTGTTAAAAGCCCGCGAGATCCGGCAGCAGCTTTGGAACAGGATACCTGAATTTTCCCTGAACAACATATAATGAAACGAAAGAATGTCATCTCCCCTCCCCGCTGGGCTGTTCATTTCCTGGAGTGGTATTGCAGGCCGGAAATCCTGGAAGACCTGGAGGGCGACCTGTACGAGTATTTTGAAAGAAATATTAAAACCGCAGGAATCCGAAAGGCAAAATTGATATATGTAATTGATGTATTAAAGTTTCTAAGACCTTACACCCTCAACAAACCCGATTTTCTTAAACTCTTAATAAACTGGATTATGATTGGAAGCTATATCAAAACTTCGGGACGGAACATTATCCGTAACAAACTGTTCTCCGCTATCAATATCATTGGCCTGGCAGTAAGCATATCCATCGGTCTGCTTTTGATTGCTTTTGTCAACGATCTGCTTTCCTATGATCGTTTCGATGTAAACAGGAGCCGGATCTACAGGGTGATCGATGATTATAAATACCTTGATCAGCCAATAAATCATTTAGCGTCGACTTCCATCGAGGCGGGAAGGAAAATCAGGGAGAATATTCCCGGGATTAAAGATGAGGTGATACTAAGGAAACCATTCGGTGGAGATTTTCAATTTGGCGATAATGTGCTTCCATTAACCGGTTTATGGGCCGAATCCTCTTTCTTTAATATATTCACTTACCCCATGATTGAAGGGAACCCAAAGACGGCTTTAAAGGAGCCATTTTCACTGGTGCTGACAGAAACTGCCGCTAAAAAGCTTTTCGGAGATACGGACCCGTTGGGTAAATCTTTAATCTTAAAAAATGATCAGTACTATTCCAATAGTAATGGAAATTACACGGTCACCGGGGTCATGAAAGATCCCCCGAAATTATCGCATATGCAGTTCCAGGCATTATGTTCCTTTTCCACGCTTAATATTACCGAAAAGGACAGGAAGGACCAGTGGTCATGGACCAGCATCTGGCAGAATTATGTTTACCTGTTGTTATCCCCTAATTGTAATATTTCCTTATTACAGCAAAATCTTACCCGGCTGAGCCATGATGAAAATAATAATCTGCCGGATCACCATACCACAATTAACCTGAGATTACAACCCCTGTCAGCAATTATGACCGGTCAGGATCTAAGCAATCCTATGGGGCAGACAATTCCCGGCTTTGTCATCTGGCTTTTTATCGGACTAACACTAATCGTGCTGATCTCAGCTTGTTTTAATTATACAAACCTATCCATTGCCCGTTCACTTAGCCGTTCAAAGGAAGTAGGTATCAGGAAGGTTATGGGAGCCAGGAAGGGCCAGGTCCTTTTCCAGTTCATAACAGAATCAGTCATTATTGCACTGATCGCTTTTCTAATAGCCTTTGCTCTTTATGTGCTGATCAGGCCGGAATTTTTGTCCCTTAGTCCGGAACTGGCTGATATAGTTTCGTTGAACCTTTCTCCTGAATTGCTTGTTTTTTTTGTCATCTTGGCCATTCTTACCGGGGTAATTGCCGGGTTACTTCCGGCGATATTCTATTCGGGCATAAATGTATTAAAAGTCATAAAGACAAGTTCATCATCAAAAATATTCAGGCACATCAATCTCAGGAAAGCCTTGATTACCATTCAATTCACATTTTCCCTGATTTTCATTTCCAGTACATTAAGGGAATCTCTAATAACTTATTTTTAACATTCTGGAATATTCTTTCCGTTAATTTTGACAAATCATTTACAACGAGGGTGATTCGATTCTTCGATTTTCAAATTCAATTTGTCTGTTTTTTCATTGAGTTGAACCTATTTCCCCTGATTAACTAGCATTCAGGCTCACCTTTAGTTGTGTAATCCTGCATAAATTGTAAGTGATATTCATTAATCCGATCGTTGCCTGGGCTCGAACAAGGTTTCGACATCGTAAATACATTCGATTCATTGAATTAGTCATAAATCCGAATATGTGTTCTACTCTCGCCCTTACTTTTGACTTCCTTTTATTTCGTCTCTGTTGAGTCAAGGT
>JBJKSY010000124.1:0-2208 GCA_046703645.1 Cyclobacteriaceae bacterium | reverse complement strand
TTATATTTAAAGGTGGTTATGGTGCTTATATCACTCGATCCTTTCTCAATAATACTCACTAATTGATTTTTCTGATTGTATTTATATGTAAGCCTCGTATCAGTGATTTTGGTCGGGAAAGGGCCGTAAGTATAGGAATGTCTTATTGCAGATTCAATACTATCCTTTGGTTCAGTATATATTATTATATTATTTTCCCGGCTACAACCTGTTAGAAAAAGAAAGCTTATAATAAATAATTCAGGTATTCCCGTTATTATTAAACAGTTCTTCATATTGGTTGATTAAAAAATAACTTATTTGTTTACGAAAATTATTTATGGATTAAGTTTTGGTTAAAATTATAAGATAATTCAAATTGAAAAAAAACCAAGCCAGTTTACATAATAAAATAATCGATAAACCTCAAATCCTTTTAAATAACGACTCGTTGAAATCTATATTGTTTTACCGGTTACAATCATTCAAATATGAAAATTATTCTTTATTCGAGAGGTCCGGACCAGGTCATATATTTTTCCCGAAACCAGGACAGTTGTTGAGGAAGATTATTAAAAATCCCGTACATGCAGGAACCGGATCCGGTGAGGGAAGCATATAAGGCTCCGGATTCATAAAGCCGGTCTTTAATGATTTTAAGTTCCGGATATTGGCGAAAACAATATTCTTCAAAATCATTGGTCAGAATTCCTCCCCAGTTTTCAGGATCCGGGGAACTTAAAATATCCGTGATCGAATGAGTGTGATCCCTGATAATCAGGGTCCGGTATGCTTCAGCAGTGGAAACGGGGAATCCCGGATTTACAAGCAAGATAAATTTTGATGACAGGTCAAGGTCGGTATTTTCCATAATTTCTCCCCTGCCGGAAGCAATTACCGGTTTGTTATTGATAAAAAACGGGCAATCGGATGCCAGTTTCAACGCATACCAGCTCAGCAGGTCATCTTCCAGCAACAGGTTAAATTGTTCAGAAAGAAGTTTTAAAGTAAACGCACCGTCAGAGGATCCTCCTCCGAGTCCGCCGCCGATCGGAATGATCTTATGGAGATGGATATTCACCTCAGGAAGATCAAAGTCCTTTTTCATTAAATTATAGGCTTTCAGGCAAAGATTACCTTCTTTTCCCGGTGGAATTTCCAGCCCGGTAACCGTCAGCCGTGTTTTATCCGAAGCGGCCGGTGTTATTTCAAGGATATCTTTCCATGGAACAGGGTAAAAACAAGTGGATATATCATGATATCCATCCTTGCGTTTCCCGAGTATTTGAAGACCCAGGTTAATTTTGGCATTGGGGAAAACAATCATGAAATTTAATCGCCGGCCTGTTTTATTTCCCTTGATCTCAGGAATTCGCTGATCAATTCATCGGTAATGCCGCTTGAAGAAAAACCGCCGTCATTGTACAGGTTCTGCATGGTAACCCTCCGCATGAGATCCGAAAAAAGAACGACGCAATAATTTGCACAATCTTCCGCGGTAGCATTTCCCAGCGGTGACATTTTCTGTGCATACTCATAAAAAACATCGAAACCATTAATACCGGTCCCGGCAGTAGTAACAGTCGGAGACTGGGAAATAGTATTTACCCTTACCTTTTTGTTCAGTGCAAACCTGTAGCCATAGCTTCTTGCTATCGACTCAAGAACGGCTTTCGCCTGGGCCATGTCGGCATAATCGGGAAATGTCCGTTGTGCTGCGATATAGGACAGGGCAACAATGGAACCCCATTCATTCATCAGGTCGGTTTTCTCAGCCACCTGCATGATCTTGTGAAACGAAACGGCTGATACATCCAGGGTTTTCAGGTACCAGTCATAATTAAGGTCCCCGTAATCCCTGCCCTTTCTTACATTCGGGCTCATTCCTATTGAATGAAGGATAAAATCCACCCCACCGCCGAAATGTTCCCTGGTCTGCTGGTAAAGTTTTTCGATATCCTCCACCGATGTGGCATCTGCCGGGATCACAGGTGCCTTCCCGCACATTCTTGACAATTCATTGATTTGTCCCATCCTGAGAGCTATTGGGGCATTACTGAGCACCAGCCCGGCGCCTTCTTCATGAGCCCTGAGGGCAACTTTCCAGGCTATGGATTTTTCATCAAGTGCCCCGAAAATGATGCCTTTTTTACCTTTCAGAAGATTGTAAATCATCATGCGAGAGATTAAATGGAAACAGCAAAGTTAAGGAGATATTATTCAATTTAA
>JBJKSY010000123.1:0-12518 GCA_046703645.1 Cyclobacteriaceae bacterium | reverse complement strand
CGCTTGAGATCGACTGGATGGATACGACCAATACGCCACATTATATCAACAGCTTTGGAGTTGTGATCGGCGCTGACGGGAAATTGCCGGCTCAAATCGATTTACCTTCCGTAGGAGACAATGGTAGTTATGGACTTATGTCATTGAATCCGTTTTCTTCAAATGACATAGTAAAAAGTATTTCAGTAAGGGTGTTTGATCAAACAGCTACTGATGTAACAACCCAGGTTGGGGTAAGTGCTTCGGTAGATTGCTCCATATGGCAGTTAGTCATGGCCAAAGGCGGTACGGGGTACACATCGGCTCCGACTATCACATTTTCATCGGGAGGAACAGGAGCAAACCTGCCGGTAGTGGTAGTCAGCTCATTCGCAACAGCCTATTCCTTCAGTCTTGATAATTCGGGGAATTCGGGAAATTATTCATTGCCGCCCACGGTCAATATTACCCTCGCTAACAATTTGGGTACCGCTGTAAATAATATCCTTACCGTAATTGGGGGGACAGTGAATTATACCAATGATATAAATTTCCTGTTAACCATTAGTGGGGGAAATGTAGTTTATATTGATCCTACCTTACAGTATCTTACAGCCCGGAGTTCAGCAGTACCAACAGCTACAGTGACGGATTATCAATCTGTACCGGCTCAGGCTGATGTAAACATTGGCAGTGATGGGAAAGTTCAGGGGTTATCCGTCAATAATACAGGCAGCGGTTATGTTTCCAAGTTTGGGGTTACCATCCAGAATACCATCGGCACCTCTTCGGGTTCCGGTGCTGTTCTTGCATTAACGAATTTTACTATAAACGCGTCAGGGGAATATTCATGGAACGGTAACAACAACGTGGTCAGCCCGGGAAGCGGTTATATGCAGGATTTGAATTTTCCATTCAATAACGCTATATACGGTTACTATTATAATAGCAGCGGGGCCACGATTTATGTAGATCAGGGAATTCCCGGAAATTTCCCGGGTTCCATTACAGTATATCCGGGCAATTCATATCACATCGATGTTTATTATGGCTCAGGTGCAGCTCCTGATCCAAGCCTGGTTTTACCTGGATTTAATTTCGCATTGGGCGGATAAAAAAATAAATAAGGCTGTCAGAACATGGCAGCCTTTTTCTTTTATTATACTGCAAAACTTTCTCCGCATCCGCAGGTCCTGGTGGCATTTGGGTTAATGAACTGAAAACCCTTGCCATTCAGCCCGTCCGAAAAATCGAGTGTGGTTCCTAACAGGTATAAAAGACTTTTCCGGTCAACCAGTATTTTGACTCCTTTATCTTCGAAAACCTGGTCTTTATCCTGGGGCGTTTCATCAAAACTAAGATCATACATCAGGCCGGAGCATCCTCCCCCTTTGACAGATACCCTAATGATGGCTGCATCGGATAATCCTTCCCTGGTCCTCAATTCAACTATCTTTTCTTTGGCTTTTTCCGTTACCTGTATCATGGATAATTAGATTGTTTATTATAATGACTTTAACTGGCAAAATTAAAAAAAGTTTTAGGGAATTCCGTGGTATTCAGCATAAAACCTTCCCGGAAACGCGAAAATAAGTAGATTTACCGGTAACCGCTGTTCATTTAAATCCCGGAAATATATGGCAGAGAAACGTACGGAAATAAGCGAGATCGGTGAATTCGGCATGATTGAACGAATTCGTTCGAAATTTAAGAACATCCACCCTGCAACAATATTGGGTATTGGCGATGATGCTGCCGTAATCGATTCGGGAGAACATTATACCCTTTTATCTTCGGATATGCTGGTCGAGGGAATCGATTTTGACCTGTCATATTTCCCGCTTCAGCATCTGGGGTATAAATCCGTGATCATGAATATAAGCGATATTGCCGCCATGTCGGGTACCCCGACACAGATCCTCGTTAACCTGGGACTGTCCAACCGGTTTTCCGTTGAGTCTGTCGATGCATTATATGAAGGGGTACAAAGAGCCTGTGAAACTTACAAAGTGGATCTTGCCGGAGGGGATATTTCTTCCTCATCCGGTGGCATGATCATTTCCATTTCCATTATGGGATTGGTGGATAAGGACCGGCTGACCAAAAGAAGCACTGCAGGGATAAACGATATTATCTGCACCTCAGGGGATCTGGGGGGATCCTATTTTGGTCTGCGTGTGCTTCAGCGGGAAAAGGAAGTCTTTACCGCCAACCCGGATATGCAACCCGAACTGGGACCTTACGAATACGTAGTACATAAGCACCTGAAGCCGGAAGCCCGGACAGATATTATTTATGAACTTCGTAATCTGGGTATCATCCCGACCTCGATGATAGATATCTCGGATGGCCTGGCCTCCGATCTTGACCATATATGCAGGCAGTCGAAAACCGGAGCTGTCATATTTGAGGATAAGCTCCCGGTTGCACAACCGGTTCGGGAAGCTGCCGCCGAATTCAATATGAGCCCTGTGATGGCTGCGCTAAACGGAGGGGAAGATTATGAACTCCTGTTCACCATCAGGCAAGAGGATTATGAGAAGCTGAAAAATCATGATGATATCCATATGATCGGCTATGTCAGCGATAAAGCCAAAGGAATGGTAATGATCAATCTTCAGGAACAGGAAATCAATATAAAACCTGCCGGCTGGGATCATTTCAGGAAATAATCGGGATTCGCTTGCATACCGGGTTTTAATATCTCATTATCAACCCGGGCAATCTCTGTTTAGTTCGGAATAAATTTTCCTTATTCTTTTTTTCTTCCTGTCAGCCTGACAAGAGCCGCCTCTCCCTTATGATAAGGACCCTCGTCGAGGATCCCGGTTGTTGAATAAAGTTCCCTGATTTCAAGCTGCTTAAAGTCCTCCGCCAGCATCTCTTCGTTAAAAAGAGTCTCAACGGTCCTTGGCCCGCCGGAGGTTTTACCTGCCTGACCTTTCGAAAATGCTTCGATCATTATCCACCCGCCGGGCTTCAGGCTTTCTATAAGCCGGTGATGAAGACTGATTCTTTCTTCTTCCGGAAGGTGCAGGAAAATGGAGGCTACCGCATCGAACCGGTCCCTGCCGAAATCATACCTGGTTATGTCATCCACGAAATAGCGGATGCGGACATTCCTTTCTGATGCCAGCTTAATGGCTTTTTTTTGACCTTGAATACTCATGTCAACTGCTTCAACCTGCCAGCCCTGTAATGCGGCATATACGGCATTCCTTCCTTCTCCTTCACCCGGAAGGAGCAGGACACCCGGATCATGCTGTTGCAGAAATTCCTTAAAATATTTGTTGGGTTCGGTACCGTAAGCGTATTCTTCGACGCCGTATCTCTCATCCCAGAAATTTGTTTTCATTTCAATGATTTCATAAATTGAATCAGATACTTTTTAAGATCTGCCATTTTTTTATTCAAATCATCAATAAAACCAGGAGGACAATCATGAGAACTTTACGACTATTTATGCTTTTTGCCGGCTTATTCATTATTCAAGGTACGATATTATTCGGTCAGGATAAAAATCCGGAAGATATCAGGAACTGGAAAGGTAAAACGGTATTGTATTTTTCGCCACACCCGGATGATGAAATTCAATCTTCAGGGACCCTGGCTACCCTCGTAAAGAACGGGAATAAGGTCTATATTATCCTGTTCACTAACGGGAACAAAGGGTCGCATGACCTGGAAATGACCAGCGAACGCCTGGCAAAGATCCGTCGTGACGAAGACATTGCAGCCAACGGCAAGCTCGGGATCCCGAAGGAAAATATTTTTTTCCTGGGATACGATGACGGCATGCTGGAATATGTTCCCGCCAAAGAACTCTGTGAAAAGGTGTGCTGGTTCGTAAGGAAATACCGTCCCGATGCGGTATTCTGTTATGACCCGGGTTCTGATTGGATGCAATGGCATAAGACCGACCACAGGATGTCGGCTTTCATCACCGTGGATGGAGCAAGGGCTGCTGCCTATCACCTGTACTTCCCATCACAACTGATCAATGAAGGCCTGCTCCCCTATACCGTCCGTGATTTTATTTTTTACGGTTCACGTCAACCCGACTACAAAGTGGATATAACCGATTTTGCGGAGTTAAAATACCAGGCCGCAATTCAGCATACGAGCCAGATCGGGAAAGGGAATGATAAGTACACCGGCCCGGATATGGAACCCGGAGATAAGGAAAAAGTACACGACAGGATCATGAAAAAAGACGGCGACGGCAGGATATATGAGAGCTTCAGGAGGCTTGAGGAATCGCTTTCATTCTAATAATCTGTTGTATTTTTAATGTATTAAATGCCCGGTATCTCCCTGAAAGGAGGACCGGGCTTTTTCTTTAGCTTAATTTTAACAATCTGTCTGGTGATATTTTTACAGAAAAGGAATATTTTTAATTTCCGGCCATATTCCCGAAAACCGGACCGGAACAGTAATTTTTAATGGCAGCCTTGTTGCCGACGTTTTTTGAATGACATAAAAAATAATAAGTATGAGATCAATAAAATTGCATTTAATGTTATTTCTGCTGGCCGGTGTGATGACCATTGGCTGCGGATATGGCCAGGAGCAACCGGTCAAAGAGGTAAAACTTGAAAATTTCAAACTACAATCATCGGCGGTAATACAGGCTGGCGGTGAAACAATATCTACCCGGGATTACCATTCACGTGTTTACTGGTTTCCTGTAAAGGTCCCTTCTACGGTTCTCACCGGCCTGGTAGCGAATAAGATCTACCCTGATCCGTATATCGGATTGAATAACATGCTGATACCCGATATGTCGGATGAATTCAATAAAAAATACAACCTGGAGCAATACAGTTTCCTTCCCGGGCAGCCCAATCCCTGGAAAAAACCTTACTGGTACAGGACAAGCTTCGAGGTACCAACTTCCGACCAGGGACGTTGTTTCCAGCTTATTTTCAAGGGCATCAATTACAGGGCTGCCGTATGGCTGAACGGAAAGCAGGTAGCTGATTCCACGCAGATGGCCGGTATGTTCGCCGAATATAATTTTGACGTGTCGAAGCTGATCGAGCCGGGCAGCAGGAATTACCTGGCCGTAAAGATCTATCCACTGGATTACCCGGGAATGCCTGCGCAGGAACAGCTAAAAGCTTTCGGTGATTTCTTTGCCAACGGAGGACCCACAGGAGACATCGGAAAGAATGTTACCGAACTTTGTTCTGTAGGATGGGACTGGATCCCTCCGGTAAGGGACAGGAATATGGGGATCTGGCAACCGGTTTACCTCCGGACTTCCGGTCATGTGCTGATCTCTCACCCGCATGTGATCACAGAGCTGCCCGACCTGCCCGATACATCCAGGGCGAATATCACACTTGATCTTAGCCTGAACAATCATTCAGATATGACCTCAAAAGGAACATTGTCGATCAGGATTCAGCCTGAGAATTTTACCGGAGAAAGCGCTATTGCCATTACACGCCAGGTTGAAATTCCTGCCTCAGGATCATTGAGAATAAACCTTGAACCGCGGCATCTTAAAGAACTGGTTATTCGCGAGCCTCACCTCTGGTGGCCCTATGGCTATGGAAACCCCAACCTGTATAAGGCAATATTCACTTACAGCGATGGAAATAAGGTGTCAGATAAGGTATCGGTCGTATTTGGCATCAGAACTCTGTCATCCAAAACCACCGATGTTAAAAATAAAGCCATTCGCAGGGATTTTTATGTAAACGGAAGGAAGGTTAACCTGGTAGGTGGCGCATGGGTTCCCGATATGATGCTGAACCGTGACTCGACCCGATATGCCGATGAGTTAATGCTTTGCCGGAATGCAAACGCCAACCTGATAAGAATCTGGGGAGGTGGCATCACCCCGCCGGATGTATTTTTCGATATTGCCGATCGTTTAGGCCTGATGGTATGGTCTGACTTCTGGGTCACCGGCGATACCCAGGGGGAATTCAAGGGATCTCCCGACTGGCCCCTCGACAGCCGGATATTCATCAATAATATGACCAGTACGATTAACAGGATCAGGAACCATGCCAGCCTGTTATTGTGGACGGGTGGTAATGAAGGGCATGCACGGAAAGAGCTTTATGATGCCATGCGTGACAGCGTTATTGCACTTGATGGGACACGTCCTTTCATTCCCAGCTCTTCAGGATATGCCAAACTTCCCGAGGGATGGAAACAATCCTGGCCGGACGATAAACCTTCCGGTGTTTACAGCGGAGGACCCTATGCATGGCAGGACCCTCACTACTATTATAAACTTGCCGATAATGCTAAAGACTGGGTTTTCAAGGATGAAACGGGAATACCTTCACAGCCTCCTTATAATTCCCTGAGTAAAATCATTCCCGACCTGGTCTGGGATCCTTCATTGCCTTTCCCGCTGAATAATTCCTGGGGTTATCATGATGCTTGTACCGGGAACGGAAGATATGATGTTTATTATAAAGAAGCTATGGAGCGGTATGGAGAAGCCAAAAGCATGAAGGATTTCTCGGAAAAAATGCAACTGATGAATGCCCAGGGCTACCAGGGAATTTTTGAGGCTGCAGGCCATAAACTGAATGATAATGGCGGGGTTATGTTGTGGAAACTAAACGCGGCTTTCCCAAGCGTGATCTGGCAGATCTATGACTGGTATCTTGAACCGAATGCCGGTTTTTATTTTATGCAAAATGCATTGGAACCGGTACACGTTCAGTTCAATTATGATGATTCAGCGGTAGCCATTATCAACAGGACTTACCTGGAAAGGAATGGTCTGAAGGTTTCTGCATCAATTTACGGAATGGATGGGAACTTACTGTATAACCATGCGGAATCAACAGATGCACCGGTAACGGATGCCAGGGAGATAATGTCCCTTTCCGGACCGCTGGCAGGAACAAGGGGAATAGTTTTTATTATCCTGGACCTGAGCAATAGCCAGGGGAAAGTTGTTTCTCACAATGCCTACTGGCTCGCACCTTCCAATGATTGCAGGAAACTTGCTGATATGCCTGCCACCGGCCTTGACCTTGTGCTTACCGGCAACAGGATGGTCGATAATATGAAAACCTGGACTATGAAAGTAACCAATCCTTCCGATAATCTGGCTTTCTTCGTAAGACCCCAGTTGATGAATAAGGGGGAAGAAGTTTTACCCAGTTTCTGGTCGGCCGGTTATTTCACCCTGGCTCCCCATGGAAGCATGACAGTGAATGTGAGCGTACCGGAAGGCATGGCTCCCGGGCAGGGGGGAAGTATCAGGATAAGCGGATGGAATGTCGAAGCTAAGGAGATCACCCTGAATCCTTAATGTTAACAGGGAAGTATGAATTTAAGGCTTTTATAAACGGCGGAGGATGTAAAGAATAAAAATTTCACAGAGGTGAATTGAATATTGCAATAACCCTGAAGACCGCTGCGATCTCATCGGTTAAAATGTGTGGTGTTACCAGCCGGTGCAATATCAGAACTGGAAGGTATAAGTATATTTTAAAAGAATTGACCGGTTGTCGGATAAGGGAAGGGGAGGAAATTCCCGTTTCCTGTATGAATTATAACCTTCATTATACACCAGGTAAAGATCATTACCTTCTCTTGGATTGTATCTTAAACGGATATTATTGATCCCGAAATTATCTTCGCTGGAATATTGCAGGAACAGCAGCAAAGACCATTTTGTGGTGAAGGTAACTTCAGTTTTCAGCCTCGCCAGGTGAGTTTCAAAATGCTGGTTGCGTGCCGGAATATTAATGAGGCTGTACTGGTAATCCAGGGATAACTGAAGTCCGGACGAGGGACGTGCCGTAATTTTAGCCGGTCCGAGTGAAAGGATGTACCCGTCATAATAAGAGCCGAGGTCGAACATCGTCATAAGTGAAAACAATTTGTTCTCTGGTGTCGACAGCCTTCCTTCCATCAAGCCAAACCGGTAAAAGCCTGGAGGGAAATAGGCAAGATCCGAAAGGGAAAAAGTATCGACCGGATTTTCATACCGGTAAAAAACATAAAATTGGCCCATATATCCTTTCTTGCTTTCAAAATACCAGCCCGGTGTGAACCACGATACATCGGTCCTATGGTCAGAATTCCTTATCTGAGTCCAGTTCCAGAAGAAGAATCCGTTCTTCAGTATCTTCCTGGCAGCGTCGTTGTTGACCCAGCCGTATGAAACCTGTGCAAATGCGCTGGTATAGTCGTCGAACATTTCAAATCCCAGTTCCGGGTTGTTGTAGCCTCCTCTTCTCGAAAGACTTGCATTATAATAGAAACCTACATCGGAGCGTTTTTCCCAGCTCAAAAAGTATTTACCATAATCCCATGGATGACTTCCTGATGGTTCACGGTTATCGAAAGTCTGGGTGTAGTTCAGGGAAAGATAGTCGTTCCCGAAGAGATTGAATGTCCCGTCAAATCCGCCGTTGTAATTATAATTTCCTTTTACATCCATTTTTGATGTGAGGACGCCCCCGACATAACTCCTGGGATTAATTACCTGTCGCCTGAGACGGAGGATGCCTGAATTGGCCGCCTCAACACGGTAGGTCGAATCGGCATCCTTATCATGGTACATTATCGATGAGGTTTGCATATCCAGAAGACCCAGGTCCCATTTACCAATTCTTCCTACTGTTCTGATACCCCCGTAAATAGGAACCAGTTCCCCTTCGTACATTCCAATTCTCCGGCTGTAGAATAGCTGGTCGAATAACCCGGTCTTAATATCGAAAAGGCTGGATCTTTCAAGGAAGAACTGCCTTTTTTCAGGATAAAAAAGATCGTACCGGGTGAGGTTGATCATTTCATCATCGGATTCCACTTGTGCAAAATCCGTATTCAGCGTCATATCTACCGTAAGATTGCTCGTCAGGGAATATTTCAAATCAAGCCCTGCCGTATGCCTGAATCGGTCATTTTTCATATATGAAGTCCCATTTTCAATAAGATCATGGGTTTCTTCGAATCCTCCCAATACATAAGGAGTAATGTATACGGGATTTTTTCGGCTTAGTCCCTTCAGAATGACCTTTTTAGCCTGGGAAGGTTTCCAGGGACTGAACGATCCGAGTTCATTGGAAATAAGAGGGTAAAGATCCGGTTCCTGCCTGGATGAAATAAACCGGTATACGGTCAAGCCCATTACGACCTTATTATCATGGTCCTGGAAACGAAGGCTGGAAAGAGGAATCCGTATTTCAACTTCCCATAAATTGTCAGTACGCCTGGTTTTTACATCCCAGAAAGTGTTCCAGCTCTGGTTAAATGGCATTCCCTGAATGGGAGGGACTCCATCATTGGCCAGTGAAAAATCTGTCCTGATCCCTTCAGGATTGGTCATAAAGCAAACCGCATTTTCGTTATCATTGAATGAGTCGAAAAGAATACCCAGGAAATCATTCCCCGGATCGAAAGCATCTCTTTTTTTTGAAGTGGCTATGATCTTTGCTCCGTTTTTGTAATGCAGCCTGCCGGCCAGATAGAAATATTCATTATCAAAGGCGACATAAATTTCGGCTTCCTCCGAACAGGAATCGCCATGAACCGGCTGGTACATCTGCATAGGAAGGGGAGAGAGCCCGGCCCAGGCAGTGTCATTGCAGCGCCCGTCGAAAATCACCGGCGAGGAAAGCCTTTTGATCTCAAGGGTATCCCCGTCCCGGAAAGCCATCAGGTCAGGAAGGGGATATATTATTCCCAGGATGATTATGTAGAATAACTTTGGCAATGTTGTTGCAGTTTTAAAAATTACCCGGGTAGTTGACCTTGATTTTTAATCCGGGACTGAGGATACCCGTTTTACTTATCCTCATCACACCCGGCCCGGATAAGGCTTACAAAGATAATTAAATTGCAAAATTCACAAATATTTAAATTATGAATTGAAGATATAATTTTTTAACCTGTCATTTAATTGGAGTAACTTTATATTACTTTTTATCCCCCGAAACCCCGGTCCTATGAAACAATTTTTTTGGCGGGCATTTTTATATTTCCTTGTATTCTTCACCTTCAGCGATTGTCAATCACAGCCCGGCAGGAAAAACATTACCCGGATTGACCGTCAGCCCGCTGTCGCCGGATCGTTTTATCCCGCCAGCAGGGAAGAATTGATATCCATGTTGAAAGGTTTTTTCGATCAGACGCAGGAAATGTTGAAGGCACAGCCCCTGGCTATCATAGTACCTCATGCAGGATACATATTCTCGGGTGAAGTAGCTTCAGCAGCTTACAGGCAGATTGACAGGAATAAAAAGTTCGATCATATTTTTATCCTGGGACCGAGCCATACACAATATTTCAAGGGAGCCTCGGTATACACGGCCGGGAACTTTCTCACTCCATTGGGCAGGGTTGAAATAGATTCCCTGGGATCCTGGCTGGTCAATCATAATAAGATCCTTAATGACGATCCCCGGCCACATATTAATGAGCATTGCATTGAAGTGCAGCTTCCTTTCCTGCAATACTGGATGAAGCAACCTTTCAGGATCGTGCCCATAGTAATCGGGGACGAATCGCCGGAAACCTGTTACGCACTGGCCCGGGCCCTGGAACCTTTTTTCAATGAAAATAATCTTTTTATCATCAGCACGGATTTTTCACACTACCCTGATTATGATGACGCTGTTAAATCCGATCAGATGATGTCTGATGCGATATCTACAAATTCTCCCGATAAATTTATGAACGCTAAACAAAAAGATGAGTCACGGGGAACTCCCAATCTTCTTACCGCCATGTGCGGCTGGACTGCAGCATTAACCCTGCTTGATATCACGGAAAGACTTAATGACATATCATACCGGAAGCTCATGTACCGTAATTCAGGAGATTCAGGTTATGGTGATAAAAACCGCGTTGTAGGATATAATGCTTTCGGAATTGTACGAACCTCTTCCCGCACGGAAACCGGATTCAGCCTGAACAGGGAAGATAAGATCGAATTACTCAAAATTGCCCGGGAAACTCTTACGGATTATCTCCGTCAAAACCAGGTTACGGAAATCAACGCGTCAAAAATATCCTCAACCCTTAAAATTGCTACCGGCGCATTTGTTACGCTGACTGAAAAAGGGCAGTTAAGGGGATGTATCGGGAATATGAAATCGGACCAGCCTTTATATAAATTGGTACAGGAAATGGTCATTGCTTCTGCAACAAAGGACTACAGGTTCAGCCCCGTGAAAGAAAATGAATTGACCGACCTTCAGATAGAGATCTCGGTGCTCACGCCTATGAAAAAGATCAGTTCGATTGATGAGATCGTATTGGGCAGGGACGGGATCTATATCCTGAAAGGAGGCCGGAGCGGGACTTTTCTCCCGCAGGTAGCCGGCGAAACAAACTGGACCCTTAAAGAATTCCTCGGGCACTGTGCTCAGGATAAAGCTTTTATAGGCTGGAATGGCTGGAAAGATGCGGAAATCTATACCTACCGGGCCCTGGTCTTCAGTGAAAGTGAATTTAGCGGCGATCTGAAATAAAGGTTGCCATGGCATCATGACCAACAGCCCTTATCTTCTTATTCCTTTAATCATTCTTACCGTATGCCTTTACCTGCTGAGTTATTTACTGGCTCAATCAGGGATTATCTCAAAAACCTTCCATCGCAGGACCTGGAACCTGACCTTGCTGATCGTTTTTTCTTCCACTGCGTTGCTGGGCATGTTGCTGGTCGTACAGATCAATTACAAATTGGAATGGCCGATTGTCAAAACACTGCTTAAATGGCATGTTAATTTCGGCATAGCCCTCTGTATAATCGCATTCTTTCATTTTCTATGGCACCTCAAATATTATCTGAAAATAGTCAGGAATGCAGGTAAACCCGGTGATAAGCCGGCAGCCGAAAATATTGACTCGGGAAATGATACCCCTTTCCCGGGTATCCTGGTCATCCTGTCGGGATTTATTGCCACAGCTTCCCAGGTGCTGATGATCCGGGAGATCACTACGGTATTCCAGGGGAACGAACTCATGATGGGCTGGACATTGGGTTTATGGATGTTTATCACCGGCCTGGGAGCATACCTGGGAAGAAAACCTGTAAAATTTAAAACATCCGTTAAAAAGCTCGCGGGAATAATTGCCGCAATGGTTCTTTCACCTCTCATCATGATCCTGATGATGGATATATTCCGGAATGCGATCATCCCTCCGGGTGTATCGGTAAATCCGTTCTTATTCCTGGCTTTGTTGTTCATTATCCTTGCTCCGGTTTGCCTGCTCACCGGTGTAGTTTTTGCTCTTTTTGTAAGGATCTTCCGGGAACGCGGAGATGGTTTTGTTAAAGTGTATGCCTTTGAAGCTTTGGGCAGCCTTGCAGGGGGAATACTGGTTTCCCTTATCCTGATAACCTGGTGCAGCATTCTTCAATCACTCCTTATCCTGTTATTTGCCACTCTTATTGTACTGAAGAAATACATTCAATTACTCTGGGCTTTCCTTACTGCCTTGCTGATATCCATAACCTTTTTTTCCCCTGTCAACAGCATGCTCAAATCTTTCCTGTTCATTAACCAGGAGGTTAAGATAAGCCGGGAAACTTATTACGGGAATATTAC
>JBJKSY010000122.1:0-3538 GCA_046703645.1 Cyclobacteriaceae bacterium | reverse complement strand
TCCCATCTGTACTGCAGCCAGCGGGTTTTCCAGTTCGCGGTCTCCGGTATACCTTTTGTCGCCCAGCCAGGTGTTTTCCGATCCCCAGTATACATGTTCTTCCGGTTCCCAGACATCCTCACGGCCTCCACCGAAACCGAAAGTCTTGAATCCCATCGATTCAAGAGCGCAGTTGCCTGCCAGGATCATCAGGTCGGCCCAGGAAATTTTCTTGCCGTATTTCTGCTTGACCGGCCAGAGTAACTGGCGAGCCTTGTCAAGGTTCGCATTGTCGGGCCAGCTATTGAGGGGGGCGAAGCGCTGGGACCCGGAACCTGCTCGGCCGCGGCCGTCATGGATGCGGTAGGTACCTGCACTATGCCAGGCCATGCGGATAAAGAAAGGCCCGTAATGGCCGAAATCCGCCGGCCACCAGTCCTGGGAGGTTGTCATAAGTTCGAATATGTCTTTCTTGACAGCTTTAAGATCAAGCTTTTTGAATTCCTCCGCATAATTGAATTGCTTATCCATTGGGTTAGAGAGGGAAGAGTTCTGCCTGAGGATGTTCAGCTTGAGCTGGTTGGGCCACCAGTCGCGGTTCCTTGTGCCGCCACCTGCGCCCAGTTTCAGTTCGCCATGGTTAAAGGGGCATTTGGCTTCACCATTCATTGTTTTAGCCCGTGTGCTTTCCGTTTTACTGCTTTCCATTCTTTATTTTTTTTATCGTTTAAGGATATATTTTGATTTGAAATGATCATTGAGTTTTAAAGATGAATATTAAAATATAACAAGGATTAGCCTGATGTGTTCAGGTATTTCCAATCATCAACTTTTATAGACTTCAATATTCAACGCAATTTTCCTGAATTATATAATATAAATCAAATTGATATTTTTTATCAATAAATAGATACTATCTATATAAGGCCGGCCCGGCCGGCTTCAGCGGATGACAGCAGGAACCCGGGAAAGACAAAATTTGTTATTATATCCTGAGGAGATTCCGTTTATAATTTTTTCCGGGGAAAATCAGCTTATACGAAAAATTATATGACCTGCCTATGAAAAAGAAATGGATCATCCCTGTTTGCCTTATTGCATTTATGCTGTTAGGTTGCGACCAGAATCATTTGTTATCCCCGAAGAAGGGAGAGCCTGAGTTTAAACAAGGTGACTGGACATTAATATATAAATCCTCCGGTGTCCGGTTATTCAGAAGTATTTGTTTTTCGGATCCGGCTCATGGCTGGGCAGCCGGAGATTCAGGCATAATATTACATACCGATAACGGTTGGCGGGTAAGGCATAAGCTTTACCTGCTATGTTAGCGGTAGTAATTTATTAATAATGCAATATTCTTAATGTTCAATTTGATACCAATCAATTCTAATATATCTTCCTGAGCATTTATTTAATTTAAGCCATCTAATTTTCAAATATATTGGAAAGCGGGTTGAATTATTTATACCCAAATCAGATGGGAGGTTATCTATACGGTATGTCTTATCAGGAAGAGATGATGGGAATCCATTTATAGAAATAATTAACCCGCCACAACAAGCGCACATACTATAATCAAAACCAGTAATTACAGCATCATTTACGCCATTGTCCATACCATAATCATATGTGCAATCACTTATAGAAAAAAGAAATAAAAAAATGAAAGGAAATTTAAGTTTCATTAAAGTTTATTTCATTTAATAAACAAGTTTAAAGCAAAAAAGGTTGGAATAAAACAATTGCCGATAACGCAAGGACATCTTGGGTTTAATAATTTTCGCATATCAGTTGGGTCTGATGGATATATCGCGCAAATGTAGAGGGACAGAGAAATAACTATTCAGGCCAGCCATCCGGATAATTTACCGGGCAGCAGGTAATGGGAACAGCATTCGTATAGGTACCGCAATCTATAGGATCGTATTGCCTTGGGTATTTTACCGGTAGGTTAACAGCCCTTGTAATGAAAATCTGTGATTTTACTTCCGATGATGCCACAAAATAACCTAATACCTGCAGATCCGGATTATTCACGCAGTACATATTTCCTTTGATTGGTTGCGGTGGAGGGGAGAATATGCCACCCGGATTATTTATCTGTTTATTTATCACCTTCCAATAATTATAAGCATCTTCTGTCAGCGACTGGGTATAAACCGTTATAAGATAAGGCGTACTTGCAAAATAGGGTACTACGGTTATATCCTGACTAAAAGGCATGCCGTTAAAGGATTCATCGGATGCTAAAATAAGATCGTTATGAAAGTATTCGTATTGCCAGCAATTGGTATTATTCATTCCCTGGGTAGATTGATTCAATTCTGTTGTGAATTGATATACCCCTTCATATTGCCACCTGTAATAATTTTTTGTTCCTGAAAGATCATTCATGGTTATCCAGACACGATCACCTTCAGGATGCACCGAGGTTTCCGGAACAAACTCATAGTGGATACTAACATTCGGGGACATGGGAGCCAACAGCTCCGGGTAGGACCTCAGTTCATCATTATTCAGTGTTATGATATGCAAAATGTAATGGTGTCCCGGAATGCCATAAAAGTATGGACCCGTGTGATACCTCCCTTCCCTGTCATAGATTGCTTTAGACACTTCTTCATTATTACTGTCAGCATCAATTATGGTCACTTTTGCATTTTTTACAGGATAATTAGTACCCGCTGTTGAAGCTGAATAAGGTGTCGAATAAGTTATGTTTATTGTAAAGGGACCTGGATGATCAGAGATATATCCTGTTACCACGTATTTTTTATATACTCCGTTATAGGGAACTTCAAAAGGAGTTACACAGGTTGTCAGCAAAAATCCGGCTAGGATGAAAATCAAATAAGTTTTCTTGTTGACATAAATATCGATCAAGATAGAAGCCCGATTGGCACCCGGGAATTTATTTCTATTATTAATATATGAGAAAATATTCCGCTTCAATTATCAGTTAATTATTTTTTGATGATAGTCAATTCATCAGTACATACATAAGCAGAATCCATGCTGCCATAACCGGATATTTTTCCACCATTGAAATCATCTCCTGCAATAAATTTGACATTTTGCGTGTTCTGCCCGCTTAAAAGATTTAAAGAACCATCAACTACCTGCCATCTGACGATTAGTCCCGAATCGGGAAGGTTGCTGTTATACTGAAAGTTCAAGGTATCTCCCGGACTCGCCAGTATAGGCCCGGAAATACAACAAGTTGTTCCGCCATAATCATTTATATATTTGAGATTACATATATGCATTCCATTGAGTATGGTATCAGGTCCTGTAAATGTATGGTTTCCCTCATTCGGGGTCGGAGCAGGTCCTGAATTATTTTTGCAGGTATTCAAAATCGTCAGAGTAATTATTACAAATAATGACAATAAAATGCTATAAATATTTAGTTGGAATTTTCTCATGATATATCTGAATTAAATCTCTTTGTCAACATTACTTTTAGAAATATCGGGTCCTTTTCAATTTATTGTATTTTATAGACTATCACATCCGCGGCCTGTTCGTGGCTGGTGTAATGGGTAAGATCGATCACCGG
>JBJKSY010000121.1:0-11861 GCA_046703645.1 Cyclobacteriaceae bacterium | reverse complement strand
AGTCATGCCCCGAAATGGAATCCCGGTAAACAGAGGGAGAACCCGGTGCGGGTGAGAATGTCAATTCCCATAGTATTCAAACTGCAGAAGTTCTGATTCCTTTCATTTATTAATGGCGATTTTTCTGAAACCGGATTACTACAATGTAAGTAATCCGGTTTTTTTTCATCATTACTAAGCATTCAAATTACATTGAGGTCTGTTTTCAGGCTAAGCATTAATCCACGTTCCGCCCGGCAGGATTGAATTGGTATAAAGTTCAAAGATGAAAAATCTACCCGGAAAACAATTTGCTATCAAATACTGAAGAGCATCCTGAAAATTGGCGAACGCTTAAAATGGAATTAACAGTTGGCGGTTATAATTATACATTGTAAATTAATTTTTATTGCATGGAATAGATGCTATCTTACCATTTTCGGAAAGAATGAAAGATAATACAGAAGGTGTAATTACGATTGCTCCATGGTTGACAGTGCCTGCCAAAGCCGGAGCCATTGATTTCTATAAATCCGCATTCCATGCAATAGAAGTTTACCATATTGAAGACCCGGATGGAAATGTAGTAGCCAGACTTTCAATAAACGGAGCAGAATTCTGGTTAAGCGAAGATCCGGATGAAAAAATCAATCCCGATAATATAGCAGAATTTACCTCTAAAGTCCGAATGATCCTGACAGTGCCCGACCCGGATACTTTCTTTGAAAATGCCATTAAGGCCGGGGCGAGACTTGTGTCACCGGTAAAGGAGGAATATGGGTGGAGGGTTGGAAGATTGTCGGATCCGTTCGGATATCACTGGGAAATCGGTAAGGAAACAGAAAAAAATTGAAAAGATTTGAAAACATTAATAATTAATTGATTTCAATTTTAAATACATAATTCTATGAAACGTAAAATTCAATTCCTGCTTTTGCCTGCAATTTTTATACTTTCCATGAGTTGCATATATGCCCAATCTTCTTCCTCGCGTTTCGGTTATGAAAAATATGTCAGCAACGGGGATACCTTATTGTACCGGCTTTTATTCCCCGATGCCAACCAGCATTTGAAATACCCCCTGGTGGTCTTTCTGCACGGTGCCGGCGAAAGAGGCCATGACAATGAAGCCCAGTTGAAATGGGGAGTGATGAACTTTGCCACTGATGAAAACATGATGCTGCATCCGGCTATTGTTATTGCACCACAATGCCCGGAAAAGATGAGCTGGTCCCATTTTTCAAGAGGTGATGAATTAAAATTACAGCCGGATCCTTCTAAACCCATGGAACTGGTCATCGGTTTGATCCATAGCCTTATGAAAACCATGCCGGTTGATACTACCCGGATTTATATAACCGGTCTTTCGATGGGTGGCCTTGGCACCTATGATGCCATCGAAAGATATCCCGATCTATTTGCCGCCGCTGTTCCGGTCTGTGGAGGCGGGGATGTTTCACTGGCGGATAAGATTGCTCATATTCCCATCTGGATATTCCATGGTGCCGACGATCCTGCCGTCAACCCGAAATGGGACCATGCCATGCTGGAAGCTCTGACAAAAGCCGGGGCACGCCCGGGATTTACACAATACCCTGAAGTAGGACACTTTTCATGGATTGAAGCTTATCGCGACCCCATGATGATGGAATGGATGTTCAGGCAACATAAATAATTTCACATATCCGGTTAAAGAACTTCTTCAGTTATTATCAGCCACTTACCTTGGAAATCCTTGCAGAGATCTATTATTATAGGTATTAAAAACCGTTTTCCTGTGAAAACGAACCGGATACTTTCCCGCGTAGGAGCGATCGTGTTTATTTTCACCGGAATAATTGATATTAATAACAGTAAAATCTTATATCCGGACTACAAACTGGAAATGATTATGGTCATTGGCGGTACCCTGTTGGTTATTGGCGGTATCCTGTTTTTCGTCCTGAGTACACTTTCTCTGTCAGAAAAGTCAAGATTTGCTCCATCCATAAGGGTCGATGAAAAGGAAATCCGGTTGAAAAGGAATCTTTTCATAAGCCCGGTTATTATTTCCTGGAATGATATTAAAAACATTCAAATGGGATCTTACGATCTTGCAATCAGCACCAACCGGGGCAAAATTGATTTTTTATATAGGGCCTATCCTGACGATTCAGCTTTAATAAAATCTTTTATCAGGGAGTTGGCAGAATTGAAACAAATTGCGATCACCGGTTAGGTTTTATTTGGACACCTTTTAAAAATACTCAAGAGTCAAAATGACCAGGTTATAAAATCAGAAAGTTAAACAATCACCAAAGGGAATTAAGTATATAAAGTCAGGTGAAATGATATTTAACCCCGTCTTTAATTGTGCTAAAACCAATAGAATTGAATTAATCCCGGTGGTATTATTAACTTTTTTGATATTCCTCGGATCCGGCTGCAACCGTGGGGAAATTATAGATAAAAATGAATTTTTACCATTATCCATAGGGACTCCCGGAAAGGATTTTGCCAATGCTATCTATCCCATAACTGATGGAGGTATTATCATTGCCGGCAGTTCATTGACTGCTAATGCTGATTCAGAAACCGATAGCAGTTTATATGATGGATGGCTTGAAAAAACCGATAATACGGGATCAGTGATTTGGGATAAATCATACGGCGGTTCAGGTTCCGATAATTTCAGGACTGTTGAACAGACAGCAGACGGGGGTTTCATTGCCGCTGGCCTTTCCAATTCACATGACGGAGTTTTCACAGGCAACCATGGAGATTTTGATTGCTGGATCCTGAAGACGGATAAAGATGGAAACATGCAATGGCAGCGTACCCTTGGGGGCAGTAATTCCGATGATGCTATTTTTATCCGTCAAACCCGGGATCTTGGTTATATCATGGCCGGTGGCTCCCGGTCCGATGACGGGGACCTCACTGGTAACCACGGCAATTATGATGTCTGGGTCGTGAAAATGGATAGTAACGGCAATATGAAATGGCAGAAAAACCTCGGTGGAAGCAAACGTGATGGTGCCTCATGTATTCAGCAAACCATGGATGAAGGATATATAATTGCAGGAATAACCGATTCATCCGACGGGGATGTCTCCGGAAATCACGGCGGCACTGATGCCTGGATAATAAAACTTGATGCCTCAGGGAACATGCAATGGCAAAGATCATTGGGAGGAAGCGCAGAGGATGAGGCCAATTATATAAATCAGACTCCCGATGGGGGATATATAATTGCCGGTGCAAGCCGTTCGCAGGACGGGGATGTATTATTGAATCATGGCGATGAGGATTTTTGGGTCGTTAAGCTTTCTTCATCGGGAAACCCGGAGTGGGAGAGGTCACTTGGAGGGAGCGGAAACGATGAAGCCAACATAGTGCAGATAACCTCGGATAAGGGTTATCTTGTTGCAGGGTTTTCATCCTCCATGGATAGGGATGTAACCGGAAACCAGGGTCACACTGACGGCTGGGTTCTTAAATTAAGTTCTTCAGGAAACCTTATCTGGGAACAAAGTCTGGGCGGACCTTATTGGGATGAAATACTGGCAGCAGAACCGGACAGGAATGGAAACTGGAATCTTCTTGGCTTTACGGATGAAAACGGGATTTTCAGTTATTGGATCGATATAATCAATAATAATGGGGATCAGGTTAGTAAATAAACTCCAGAATAATCCTATGCAGATTGCGCTCCCTGTAATCTGAACAACATTTATCCCAATCTTGTAGCTGAAAATCCGGGTTACCTGAATAGGTCATGAAGAATAAATAGTACGATCATTATAACCGGATCGATATATTGAATCATGAAAAATTTTTGGCTGATCCACCGGTCACGATTTTTCATTTTATTTACCCTTTTTTGTTTATCGATCCAGCCCGCAAATTCACAGGTCATAAAAAACTTCGGTATTTCTTCCGGTTTAAATGTAACCAAACTTAGGTTTAATAATACCGATGCAATCAATGATCTTATTGCGTGGTTGAACCCCTATTGGGAGAAAGGTTCCCTGAAACTTTCGACCTACTCGAATATTGGATTAACTTATGAATGGAAATTAAAAAAATATCTGAACATTGAGCCTGAATCAGGCTACTATGCACAGGTTTTTATTTTTCCGCCTTTATTTTGGATTTCTCCCGATAGCCATAAATATGCCCGGAGACATTATTCCTATTTACAGCTTAATCTGAAATTATCGCCGAAAGCACGGATTTTGAATCCCTTTATTTCCTTTGGACCCGGAATTACCTGCCTGATGGATCATTCCGCCGATGTAATTTACGGAGGGCCTCATATGGATTTCCCGAATTTTTATCACCGGTTGACACTGAATATCTCAACCGGTTTCGGAATAGAAATAATGCAGTTAGTCTCTTTGAAGATGGAGTATATTCCTTCCCTGACCCGGGATATAAACCTTGAACGACCTTATGAATTCTACGCCCGTGAAAAAGGCAGGTGTTTTCGATACGGTCTGAGCTTTTTTCCGGGAAGGATAAAATAGAATTACTATTCCCTGTCCAAATCTATCCTGAATCTTAAATTTTATAGAAATTTTTATCAATATCAGCGCAATTTTTTCCAAAAAACGTCATCCAATTGAACATGTGTTTAGTTGCAGTTGTAAACTAATCTGTCTAGGTTTGCGGCGCCCTATTTTTTGACGATGAAAAAAGAAGAGCTGCCCCTGGGGGCAATTTTAGCAAGAACCAAAAGGGAATTGTTCCGGGTCCTCCGGAAAAGGGCCGAGCTTTCATCGGAGATTATTCTCACTCATGAACAGTTTGCCCTGTTATTCGCTATTTACAGCCATGAAGACGAGCTGGTACAGCAGGATCTGGCAGTAATATTCGGGAAAAACAAATCTTCCATTTTGCGCCTTATTGATTCGCTGGAAGAAAAGTCCCTGATAAAACGTGCTGTGGATAAGGATGACAGAAGGAAAAACAAATTAATGGTTACCCGGGATGGTGAAAAAGTTATCGCTCATTATCTGTCACTGGAGTCGCAATTGGTTGGGGAGCTTCAGGATGGACTAAAAGATTCAGAAATAAAATGTTTTTATAAGGTTATTGAAACGATGCATAGTCATGCTGCAGAACTTTGATGGAAACGCAATATTGATATTTTTGAACAGGGATTTGAAATTGATTTTTAACAACCGGGAAATGATCTACTGATGCCTTGAATCAATGATTCCAGGCAATGAACATTCCACAAGAACAAACTATTGAAAAACAAATTAAGAAATTCTAAAATATGACAACGAGGAAAATTGCGATCGCACTGATAGCGCTATCAGTGGTTTCATGCGGCAAAAAGCAGACCTCAGGACGTCGGAATTCAGGCATGATGTCGAAGGAATATCCGGTCATGGAGGTTAAATTAGGTTCCACTACCTTATTTAATGATTATGCTGCTTTGTTGAAAGGGCAGCAAACTGTGGAGATAAGGCCGAGGATCCCAGGCTATATTGAGCAGATCTATGTGGATGAAGGAGCGTTTGTAAAAAAGGGCCAGCTCTTATTCAGGCTGAACGATAACGATTTGCAGGCTACGGTGCGTTCGGCTGAAGCGCTCGTTAAAGTAGCGGATGCCGCTGTTTATTCGGCACAATTAAACCTTGATAAAACGAAACCACTGGCAGAGAAAAATATTGTAAGCAATTTTGACCTTGAAACTGCCGAATCTTCACTTAAGGCTTCGCAAGCCCAACTGGCACAGGCCCAGGCTAACCTTCAAAACGCAAGGGCCAACCTGGCCTATGCAATGATCATAAGTCCTGCCGAAGGAACCATAGGAATTTTTCCATACCGCGTCGGCAGTCTGGTGAACAGCACCATGGCGGATCCCTTAACCACCATCTCAAATACCGAAAAGGTCTTTGCCTATTTTTCATTGAATGAAAAGGATTTCCTGTTCCTGACCAAAGGGCTTAAAGGAAAGAATATCCAGGAAAAATTGTCCCATCTTCCGGATGTTCAACTGGTGCTGGCTGATAATTCAACATACAAATTTCCGGGAAGGGTGGAAACAGCAAGCGGGTTGGTGGATCCTCAAACCGGGGCCGTTACCATGAGGGCTACTTTTCCCAACCCGGAAGGTAGGCTTCTCAGCGGTGGTAGCGGAATGGTAAGAATTCCCCAGCAAATCGATTCCGCCATAATTATTCCGCAGAAGGCAACCTATGACCTGCAGAACAAACATTTTGTATATGTAGTGGGAGCCGATAACAAGGTAAAAAATACTGAAATTGATGTATATGCCGGAAATCTTAAAAACACCTATGTCGTGACCAGCGGGCTTAAGGTGGGAGATAAGATAGTCCTTGATGGAATAGCAGCATTGAGGGACGGGATGGAAATCAAGACCAAACCTGGAGATCCGGGCAATCTTTCTGAAAATTCAATTGAATCCGGAATGACATCGGAAGGTGAAAGCTTAAAAAATTAAACGGAAGGAATTATGTTCAGAAGATTTATTGAAAGACCTATCCTGTCGTCCGTTATTTCCATCATAATTGTAATTCTCGGATTGATCGGGTTATTAAGCCTGCCTATTGAACAATACCCAAATATTGCACCGCCAACGATAAGGGTTTCGGCGTCCTATGCCGGCGCCAGTGCTGAAACGGTTTTAAAAAGCGTAGTTACCCCGCTGGAGGAACAGATCAATGGAGTGGAGAATATGATCTATATGACCTCTACGGCCAGCAACAGCGGATCAGCCTCCATAGAGGTGTACTTTAAACAGGGCACTAACCCGGATATGGCGGCAGTGAATGTGCAAAACCGTGTCGCCCGGGCAACACCCATACTGCCTGCAGAAGTGAACAGGTCTGGAGTGACCACTTCCAAACGGCAACCCAGCATGCTGCTTATATTTTCCGTATACAGCGAAAACGGGCAGTTTGACGAAACCTTTCTTCAGAATTATTGCAATATCAATCTGATCCCGCAGATCCAGCGGGTTACCGGTGTCGGCGATGCCAGTGTCTTCGGGGCAAAACAATATTCCATGCGTATCTGGCTGAAACCTGATGCCATGGAAGCCTATAACCTGATGCCGTCGGATATAATTGCCGCCCTGAATGATCAGAACATTGAAGCTGCCCCCGGAAGACTGGGTCAGTTAAACCAGCAGACTTTTGAATATGTTCTCCGGTATAAGGGAAAACTGTCAACAACCAGGGAATATGAAAATATTGTCATTAAGGCTGATAATAACGGGAATATTCTAAGACTCAAGGATGTTGCCAATATTGAACTGGGATCACTCGATTATTCATCCAATACATTGACCATGGGTCAGCCCGGCGTTACTCTGGCCGTTTTCCAGACCGCAGGATCCAATGCCCGGGAAATTATAATCAATGTAAAGAAGGTGATCGATGAAGCCTCGAAATCGTTTCCTCCGGGGCTGAAGATCAAGATGCTGGTGGATGCTAACGAATTCTTAAGCAGTTCAATCAATAAGGTAATTGAAACCCTGATAGAAGCTTTTATCCTGGTTTTTATTGTTGTTTTTGTTTTCCTGCAGAATTTCAGGGCAACCCTGATCCCGGCCATTGCCGTTCCGGTGGCTATTATCGGTACGTTTTTCTTCCTGAATGTATTCGGGTTTACGATAAACCTGCTGACGCTTTTTGCCCTGGTGCTGGCGATCGGGATTGTGGTTGACGATGCCATTGTGGTGGTAGAGGCTGTTCATGCCAAGCTTGATCAGGGATATACTAACGTACGGGAGGCGGCTATAACCGCTATGGATGAAATTACCGGCGCCATAATTGCCATTACCCTGGTCATGTCTGCGGTATTTATTCCCGTAACATTCATCACAGGGACCACCGGAGTATTCTATAAGCAATTCGGGGTAACCCTGGCGGTAGCTATCGTAATATCTGCTGTCAATGCGCTTACATTGAGTCCGGCTCTCTGCGGCCTCTTCCTGAAACCGCATAGCGAAAGTAAATTGCATGAAAGCGGCTTGCTGAAACCTTTTTTCAACACCTTCAATATTGCATTCAAGGCCATGGTGCAACGTTACCAGCGTGCCACAAACCTCATCCTTAAACATAAATGGGTTGCAGTTACTCTGATCCTTCTGTTTTCCGCAACCTTATACATCCTTATCAAGACCACATCAACCGGCTTTGTACCTACTGAAGATAAAGGGACCGTCTTTGTAGATATCAGCCTGCCGCCGGCCACATCCCTTGACCGGACTCGCGCTGTATCACAAACAATAGAGGATATTGTCGCCAGGGAACCGGAAATGGATTCCTATTCACTTATTCTTGGAAATTCCTTTATCAGTGGCAGTGGAAGCTCCTATGCCATGATCATCTGCCACCTGAGACCTTTCGAACAGCGAAAGAAAAAAGGGCAGGATGTAAATAGTGTTATTGCACGACTTTTTGCAAGCACAGCATCTATTACGGCAGCCAAAATTGTGTTCTTTACACCTTCCATGGTCCCGGGATTTGGAATTTCAGGCGGATTTGAAATGAAGTTGGAAGATAAGACAGGAGGGGATATCAAAGTATTTGAAAATAATGCAAAGCAATTCCTCGCAGCCCTGAATCAACGCCCGGAAATCCAGTATGCCACAACGGCATTCAATACCAATTTTCCTCAATACCAGGTTGATGTGAACCCTGACCGGTGTAAACAGTCGGGGTTATCAGTCAATACAATTCTTTCGACGTTGCAGGGTTATGTCGGAGGATTTTATGCATCCGATTTTAACAGGTTCGGCAAACAATACCGGGTGATGATCCAGACGGAACCGAAATACAGGGGCAATCTGGCAGATCTTAATAATATTTTTGTCCGTACTTCTTCCGGAGAAATGGCGCCAATCACAGAATTCATAAATATGAGGAGGGTATATGGTCCCGAAAACCTTACCAGATTCAACATGTATACTTCCATTAACGTTCAGGGTTCCCCCAAACCGGGTTACAGTACAGGTGACGCCATAAATGCAGTTCAACAGGTAGCCTCCCAGACGCTTCCACAGGGTTTCGGTTATGAATTTTCGGGAATAACCCGTGAGGAACTTGCCGCAGGACATCAATCGATCATAATCTTCTTCCTCAGCCTGGTATTTGTATATTTTCTGCTGAGCGCTCAATATGAAAGTTATGTTTTGCCGCTGTCCATAATTTTCTCTTTGCCGATTGGAATAGCAGGTTCATTCATATTTGCAAGGCTCTTGGGCGTTGAGAATAACATTTACCTCCAGATATCACTGATCATGCTGATCGGTCTTCTTGCGAAGAATGCCATCCTGATCGTCGAATTCGCACTCCAGAGACGACGGCTCGGTCAGACGATCCTCCAGTCGGCTATAGAAGGAGCAACAGCCAGGCTGCGACCAATCCTTATGACTTCATTTGCATTGATTTTCGGTTTGCTTCCTTTAATAGTTGGCGGAGGTGTTGGCGCTAATGGAAACAGGTCTGTGGGCATCGGTGCTGTCGGAGGCATGTTTGTAGGTACAATGATCGGTGTACTGGTGATACCTGCCATGTATGTGATTTTTGAAACCCTGCAGGAAAAGATCAAAAAACCGGTTTTTGATGATGGCAATGATAAAAAAATCTCTTGATATGTTCGACCGTCAAAAGCAGAACGATAAAATTATGAGAACCTATTCACATCTGAATATATTTTTACTTGCAGGATTGATTTTAATTTTTGGCGCCTGCAGTGTCAACAGGAATTTGCCGTTGAATTCAGTAAAAACCGACGGACTTTATGGCGATACCCTGGTGACCGATTCCTCATCACTGGCTGACCTGAACTGGGATCAGCTTTTTACAGATTCACTTTTGCTGCAACTTATCCATGAAGGGCTGGATAATAATCTTGACCTGAAAGTTGCTGTTCAACGTGAAATGGAGGCAGAAGCGTATTTTAAACAAAGCCGGGCCGCCTTATTACCGGGGATTTCCGGGGTCGCATCTGGATCCTATTCACATAATTCTGAATCCATCTATCCCAATGGTCCAATGGAATCAAATGTACTGCAGTTGGGAGGTCAGGCGAACTGGGAAATCGATTTATGGGGCAAGCTTAAGTACCTGAAAAGAGCTGCTTATGCCGATTTTCTTGCCAGTGATGCAGGCAGAAGAGCTGTCCTGACGCGGTTGATCGCGGATATTGCCACAGCCTACTATAACCTTTTGTCTCTCGATGCTAAATTATCGATTACTCAAAAAACTGTTTTAACTGACCAGGATGTTGTCGATGCCATGAGAACATTGCAGTCCAGCGGAAAAGTCAACGGGGCGGCAGTGGTCCAGAGTGAGGCGGCAAAATACGGGGCAGAGGTGATCATTCCTGATCTTCGTCAGCAGATACTGGAGGCGCAGAATTCATTAAGCCTGCTTCTTGGAAGATCCGGCAGTACGATAAAAAGAGGGCAATTGGATGATCAATCGGTACCCCCGGCAATGACTATCGGGATACCGGCACGTCTCCTCGATAACCGGCCGGATGTAGTTCAGGCGAAGTATGCGGTTATGAGTGCATTTGAAATGACAAGAAGCGCAAGGAGATATTTCTATCCTTCCTTGACCATAACGGCCGGTGCTGGGCTGGCTGCTGTCAAACTCGATGAATTGTTCAATCCTACTTCATTTGCCTCAAATATTGTGGCCGGACTTACCCAGCCTATCTTTAACAAAAGGGCAAATATTACCCGGCTGAGGGTTGCCAAATCGGAACAGGAAGTAGCCTTGCTCAATTTTAAAGGCACGTTGCTGAATGCCGGGAATGAAGTTCAGGATGCCCTCGGATCCTATAATTCTTCCCTTCAGAAAATCAGTCTCAGGGAAAAGCAGATCCAGTCGCTGGAAAATGCCCTGAGCTATACGCGGGAATTACTTACCTATGGATCGGCGAATTATACGGAAGTTCTTTATGCACAGCAAAATTTGCTGTCTGCCCAGCTAAATGGTGTTAACGACAAGGTTCAGCAATTAACCGCCGTCATCAGTTTGTACAGGGCATTGGGAGGAGGCTGGAAATAATCTATATAGCTAATATGGCTCCGAAACGGAGTGAAAGACCATCTTCTCCGGTGAATATCAATGCATATAATATTGAAATCCTTCAATATTATTATATTCGGTTTTTAAATGATAAGCTGACACTTTATGAATAAATTCATAGCCATTGTTGGAATGGCAGGAGCCGGGAAATCCGTCATAGCGGATGAACTGATCAGAAGGGGATACCAGTTTTTCCGTTTTGGCCAGGTAACCATGGATATATTAAAGGAAAGAGGACTGTCACCGACGGAGGAGAATGAAAGGGCAATAAGGGAAGGTGTCAGAAAAGAACATGGAATGGGGGCCTACGCCATCCTAAACCTGCCGAAAATAGACCGGTACCTGAATAACGGGCATGTTGCCGGTGACGGGTTATATAGCTGGGACGAGTTCAAGATATTAAAGGAAAAATACGGTGATATTATGTATGTTGTGGCAGTTTATGCCCCGCCTGAACTGAGATATGAGCGGCTTTCCCAGCGAAAACTCAGGGAAAATGATAAGGATATGAGAAACAGGCCTATGACGCGGGAACAGGCACGCTCCAGGGATTTTGCCGAAATTGAGAATATTGCCAAGGCCGGCCCTATTGCGATGGCTGATTTTACCCTGGTGAATACGGGAAATGTAGAAGAATTAATGAACCAGCTTGAAAAAATATTAGTCGAAATAGAATCATAGAAAATATGGCCGAAGAGAAGAAACCTTATGTGAGGCCTTCCTGGGATGAATATTTCATGGAGGTAGCAAGAACAATTGCCAAAAGAGCCACCTGCGACCGGGGAAGAAGCGGATGCGTGATAGCCCGTGACCGTCAAC
>JBJKSY010000120.1:0-12780 GCA_046703645.1 Cyclobacteriaceae bacterium | reverse complement strand
AGTTACTTGTCCAGGATCTTTTACAGAACCGGAATTTATTATGATGTGCTTCAGTATCAGGTAGATAACGTACAGGCCAAAGAATTTGGTATAAATTTTGGTGTATCTTTACCAGTAAGTAGGCCATCATTAGTAAATTTGGCTTTACAGTTCGGGAAACGAAGTACCGGTGGCTTAAATGCCGCAAATGAAAATTTTATTAGGGTATCTCTCGGACTTACTTATAACGATATTTGGTTCATTAGACGACGGATTGATTAAAATTTTTAACAATGAAAACGAGAGTTTTATTTATCTTGGGTTTATTCAGTTGCCAGTTAGCATTTTCACAGGCAACATCCCTTACTCCTACAGGTTGGAACTGGCCGGATGACAGGAAAACGGCGGAGGAAAAATATGTTCTGTACACCGACATGTTCAATTTAGGGAATTACAAGGCTGCCGTGCCTCCTATAACATGGCTGTTCGTTCATGCCCCGGATCTCAATCCTTCAATTTACATTAATGGCGCCAAAATATTTGAAAGCCTGGCCGATGCTGAAAAAGATCCGGCAAAAAAGAAGGTGTATGCCGACTCATGCCTGCTCATGTATGACCTGAGGACAAAATATTTTGATGAGGAAGCCTACGTTCTGAACAGGAAAGCTTTTTACGCATACAAGTATAAATATGATGATTCCAGTTACTATCCTCAGCTTTATGCTTTGTTTAATAAAGCCTTCGAGCTCAATAAAGGTGAATTCCTGGATAATAACCTGGTAGCATATATGGACGTCGTGCGCAGGTACAAAATGGCCGGCGGGAAGATCTCCGATGAAAAAATACTTGATATTTACGATACCCTCACTGATGTTATTCAGTACAAAATAGACCAGGCCACAAAACAAGGTAAGAATGTGGATTTCCTGAATACCAGTCTCGACCAGATAAATTCCATCCTGACCGCTACCATAAGCGTAAGCTGTGACTTTATCGACAATAACCTGCTTCCAAAACTGATGCAGAATCCTACTGACCTGAAAATGGCCAAAAATATATTTAAGCTGGCATTCGCTGAAAAATGTATGGACAGCAAGGCCTTCCTTCAGTCGGCTATAATTGTTCAAAAAAATGATCCCCAGTATGGTATGGCCAAACTGATCGGTGACAGGTATACAATGCAGAAGAGTTATGACGATGCCTTGAAATATTATAAAGACGCGGTTTCACTCACTGATGAGAATACAAAGAAAGCTGATCTTTATTTGAAGATGGCGGATATTTACCGTCAGGAGGGCGACAAATCCACATCAAGGGATAATGCGGAAATGTGTATAAAATCAGACCCTTCAAAGAGTGAATGCTATACCGAAATCGGTAACCTTTATTTCGACAGCTACAATGAATGCAAGCAGAATGTGAACCCCGTACAGGACAGGGCCGTTTTTATTGCTGCTTATGAAGAGTACAAAAAGGCCGGAAACAAGGAAGGGATGGCCAGTTCAAAGGCCCAATTCCCGAGCAATGAAGACATCTTTACCTACAACATGCATGTGGGTGATCCTATCAAGGTCGGTTGCTGGATCAATATAGTAGTTACCATTCAAAAAAGAGATTAGTACCTGATGAACGATCTTTTAAACGGCCAATGGTCTTCATTGGCCGTTTTTAATTTTTAAGGATTAATTTTCTCATGAAACCGCTCGAATTCATCGCTATCCTGATTTTTTTGGCCGCTTGTACGGAGAATACCCAGAAGCTGGATTCACTGGTTTATAATGGCCCTTTGGTTGAACTGGATCATGTACAAACCCTGTTCAGCGATTCCGCAATAGTAAAAGTCGAGCTCAGGGCCCCGAAAGAACTGGAATTCGACAATGGAGATAAGGAATTTCCCCAGGGAATTCATCTTGATTATTTTGACGTGGATGGCTCAATAACCGCTACTTTGTCAGCGGATTATTGCTATTATTACCATGAAACCGATACCTGGAGAGCCCTCAGGAATGTAAACATCAAAAATCCTAAAACAGGAGAACAATTGAACACCGAAGAGTTGTTCTGGGAACCTAAAAAAGAAATAGTGCATACACAAAAATTCGTTAGGGTGGAGACAGAGGATCAGATCCTGATGGGGGAAGGACTTGAAGCAAAACAGGATTTCTCATGGTGGAAAATACTTAAAGCAAGGGGAACCATAGATCTTAATGAAAAAACTCAGTGATATTATCATCATTTCGCTGGCATCCGTTTCCCTGCTGATTGCCGTACATCAGTCCGTAATAAATGGCCTGGAAAAGTCATACTGGATCTTTATGTTGGCAATATTCTTATTTTTATGGTATGCTTACCGGAAAATAGGCAATTCATAAAGCATGGATACGTCGCAAGGAACCATTCTTGTCATTATAATTTCCATCATTCTTTCCGGTTTTTTTTCCGGTACTGAAATTGCCTTTATTTCTTCCGACAAGTTATTGATCGAGCTTGATCGTGAAAAAGGACGCCTGAGCGGGCGTATCCTTTCCGGGTTCCTGAAGCATCCTTCGCAATTTATCGGGACTCTGCTGATCGGCAATAACCTGGCCAATGTGGTGTACGGCATTTTTATGGCTAACCTCTTTCAGCCCATTCTTGCCAATCATCTTCCTTCCGTTCTCAACAACCAAACAACCATCTTTATACTCCAGACACTGCTCGCGACCCTGGTAGTACTGTTCACCGGTGAATTTATACCCAAAAGCCTTTTTTATATCAATCCTCAGAGTTTTCTTGCCTATTTATCCATACCAATCCTGCTGGTGTATTGGATTTTATTCCCTGTTGTTTTTGTGGTCGTCGGATTTTCCAGGTTTGTGATTACCCGTATCTTCCGGCTTGAATTTACGGAGGACAAACCTGTTTTCGGCCTCACCGATCTGAATAATTTTATTCAGAACCGGAAACATGAAAAAAGCCAGACCAGTAATATAGCGGTAGACACCAAAATATTTTCCAATGCACTTGAATTCAAAACAGTCAAAGTCCGGGAATGTATGATTCCCAGAACCGATATCCGGGCAGTCGATCTGAATGACAGCGTGGATATGCTTCAAAAGGAATTTATCGAAAGCGGGTTCTCCAAGATCCTTGTCTATCGTGAAACTATTGATGATATTATCGGTTACTGCCATACACTTGCTTTATTTAAAAAACCTAAAAATATTGAGAGCATACTTTCTCCCATAATGATCGTTCCTGAAACCATGGCTGCCAATGAATTGCTGGTCCAGTTCATTACGGAACGCAAAAGCATAGCCCTGGTCGTGGACGAATTCGGCGGAACTTCAGGGATTATAACCATGGAGGACATAATGGAGGAGATCTTCGGGGAGATCGAGGATGAACATGATGAACAGGATTATATAGAACAAAAGCTCGACGAGAATAATTTCCTTTTAAGTGCCCGGCTGGAAATCGACTATCTGAATGAAAAATATAATTTCGGGATTCCGGAAGGCGAATACGACACCCTTGGAGGCTTTGTCCTGTCCATTACGCGTGACATGCCTGAGGTGAATGAGGATATTCAGGTAGAGAAATTCATCTTCCACATTGTGTCCAGGGATGAGAACAAAATCAACCTCATCAGGGTGACTGTCCGGTCATAGTACACTTGCACTCCGGGAGCCCATGTTAACATCCAAAATTTTGATTTTAAGGGGGATAGTAACTACTTTTGCGCCACTTAATTAGATAATAATGGCATTAATTACAAAGATAAGACAGAGAGCCGGCCTGGCAGTTGGAATGGTGGCTTTTGGTTTGATCCTGTTCCTGGTTGGCGGTGATTTATTGGGTCCTAATTCCATTATCCGGGGAAATAAGAACCTTTATGTCGGGGAAATTGACGGAACAAAGATCAAACGGGATGAATTTCTCCAGGAAGTGGATGAAATGAAAAATAATTATGCCATGAATTACGGCAAAAATCCCACTGATAATGACATGTATACTGTCCGCCAGCAAGCCTGGGATTACCTGATCGTAAAATATGCTTTCCAGAAACAATTCGATAAACTGGGTGTTGCCGTAACCAATGCCGAAGTGGTGGATATGGTCCAGGGAAATAACATCAGTCCTGAAATACGTCAGGCATTTACCAATCCGAAAACAGGTATATTCGATCGTGACCAGGTAGTGAATTACCTTCAGCACATTAATGATATGCCAGCCCAGCAACAGGCTGTATGGTATATGTTCGAAAAGAACCTTCGGCCCTCACGGTTGCAAACTAAATATGACAACCTGCTGCTAACCACCAATTATGTAACTGATCAGGAAGCCAAAGAATATTATGAGGCTCAAAATTCGGTGGCTGAGGTAAAATACCTTTACATCCCGTACTTCACCGTGAAAGATTCCTTTCAGGTAACCGATGACATGCTTTCAAATTACCTGGAAAGTCATAAAAATCAATACCAGGTTGATGAATCCAGGGATATAAGTTATGTGTCCTTCCCGATTTATCCATCACACGAGGATAGTGTTGAGGTTAAAAAGGATATTGATAATATCGCAAAGGACCTGCCTACCGTTACAGATGATTCCATTTATGCGGTAGCCAACTCGGACGGCACGAATGCTTTCGGCACCTTTAATCCTTCCCAATTGCCCGCAAATCTCCGGTCCGATTTTGAATCTCTTCATAAAGGTGAAATTATCGGACCTATGATGTACAATGGATCCTACGTAATCTATAAAATTGCCAATATTAAAAAGGATTCGATTGAATACGCGCGCGCAAGTCATATATTGATTAAACCCCAGGATCAGTCTGAAGCGGCTAAGGAAAAAGCAAAACAAAAAGCTCAGGACATTCTTAACAAAGTACTTCATGGCGCTGATTTCCCCATGACTGCACGCCAGGAAAGTGATGACGGATCCTCGACGGCTGGCGGAGACCTGGGCTGGTTCAGCCGTGACAGGATGGTAAAACCTTTCGCCGACGCTGTATTCAGTGCCAAACACACCGGTATTATTCCCCATCTTATCGAAACCCAGTATGGTTTTCACATCATAAATGTGACTCATTTGCCCACTGATAAACTGGTGAGCGTTGCGACAATTGAAAAAACCATAACTCCAGGTGATGCCGCCACTAACCTTGTTTTCAGAAGGGCTGACCGCTTCCAAAGCAGTGTTTCCAATTATAACGATTTCATCAATCAGGCTAAAAAGGATTCACTCAGGGTAGTTAATGTCGATAAACTGGGACAGAATGACCGTAATGTAACAGGCCTTGGGAGTGCCAGGGATATTGTAAGCTGGGCTTACAATAAAGCCTCTGTGGGTCAGGTATCCGAGCTTTTCGAAGAAAATCAAAATTATGTAGTGGCTGTCCTTACCAGAGTTCACGAAAAAGGAACCGCCAAGCTGGAAGATGTAAAGGATGAAATCACCCAGAAGGTGATCAATGACCACAAAGCGGATATCATTACCAAAAAGCTTGCATCCCGGAAAGGATCAATTGACGATATTGCGAAAGCTTACGGAAATGATGCCAAGGTATATTCTTCGTCGAATCTGCACCTTTCTTCAAATACACTACCCAATGTGGGATATGTACCAAAATCCATTGGAGTGGCTTTCGGTTTGAAAGATGGACAAGTATCATCTCCTGTCAAAGAAGATGACGGAATTGTAGTAATCCAGATGGATGCCCTGACAAAAGCTCCCCCGATCGGTGATTATACGACCTATAAAAATCAACTGGATCAGGCTCGTTCCAATAACACAGCCTATCTTTTATCCGAAACGGTTAAAAAATTCGCCGATATCAAAGATTATCGTTACAAGTTCTTTTAATTCGAACGTCAAAATCGGATTCATATAAATTAGCCGGTTAAGCATGACGTATTGCTCCGGGCGGAAATCCGGTTGTTAAACAAGGGATTTTATTGTCATGCTGGATTTGGTAATTGGGAATATTTTATAAATTTACCATTCCCGTATCCTTATACGGGATTTGCCGGAACAGCACAATATCATGAAGAAACAATTTGAATTATCATTTATTTCCAGCGCAGTTATATTTTTTTCACTGTTTTACCTTTTTTCCTGCAAGCCCGCTCAAAGAAAAGAAAATACATCCGGAATAAGTGATACTTCCGCCGTAGCCGAACAATCCATCGATTCTTCCGGGTCAGAGGTGGCCACAGAGGCCTTCGATTCCATGGTAAGGCAATACGAAGATCCTGAAAGAAAAAACTGGCAAAGTCCTGAACTTGTTCTTCAGAAAATGGGTGATCTGAAAAATAAGACAGTAGCGGATATCGGGGTGGGTACCGGCTATTTTGCTTTTCGCATCATACAACGCGGCGCTCATGTTATAGGAATTGACATTGACAAACGTTTCCTGGATTATATCAATGAACGAAAATCCGATCTGCCTGCCGATGTGGCATCCAGGCTTGAGACCCGGCTGACCGTACCCCAGAGCCCTGAATTGAATCCCGATGAAGTTGACTGGGTGCTGATCGTAAACACTTATCATTTCCTGGAAAACAGGATCGATTACCTGAAAAAACTTTACACGGCTCTTAAACCCGGAGGAAAGATCATGATTATCGATTTTAAAAAAGGATATACTCCGGTCGGACCGGCCGAATCCGATAAGGTAATGCCCCAGGTCGCCGTTAGTGAGTTGAAATCCGCCGGGTTCCAGTTGATAGACGAGGATGAATCCAGTCTTCAGTATCAATACATTATCAGGGCAAGGAAACCTTAATCGACCTGTATGACACATCGAATCTTTCTTATCCTGTTGTTTACATGGTTCTCCCTTGCTGCCTATGCCCAGGAGCTCGGACATGGAATTATCCTGTCCGACTCTTCACAGATCAGTTTAATAACCATATCCCCCGGAAAGGAACTTGAGACCCGTTTTGGCCATAGCGCAATTAGGGTGTATGATCCTGCCCTTTCGCTGGATGTCGCGTTTAATTATGGAACCTTCGATTTCGACACACCCGGATTCTATATAAAATTCCTGAGAGGGAAACTCCTGTATTTCCTGAACGCTTATGGATTTGAACTGATGCACAGGGAATATATGCAGGTAAATCAATCGGTATATGAACAGAAATTAAACCTGACATTAAAAGAGAAACAGGAAGTTTTTAATTTTTTGTTGACGAATTATAAACCTGAGAACAGGTACTACCTTTATGATTTCTTCTACGACAATTGCTCGTCAAGAATACGGGACGTCTTTAAAAATATTCTGGGCGACAAGCTTCAGTTCAGAGATTCCGTAGAACAGGAACAAACCTTCCGCCATTTGACTGATGCCGATCTGGAGGTAGCCCCATGGGAAAAATTCGGGGTCGACCTGGTGCTGGGTCTTCCTGCCGACAAACTCGCTTCCCCATGGAACCGTATGTTCCTTCCCCATGAAATGATGATAGCTTTTGGCCAGGCGAAAATCAAACATGACAGCACCGTCATTCCTTTTGCTCAACCTGTGAAAACAATTTATAAGAAAATTCCCATTGCTGAAAAACCCGGATTCTTCACCCCTATGAATTTATTTGCAGGTATATTGATTTTAATTATCGTCCTCACCTTTATCCAGCTATACATGAAAAAAAAGGGATACTGGGTTGACATTATCCTGTTTTCAATTTCCGGTCTGCTCGGACTGGCAATTCTTTTCATGTGGTTCGGTACGGATCATCTCGAAACAAGGAATAATCTTAACGTATTATGGGCGCTTCCTTTAAATTTTCTCATTCCTTATTACCTGATCCGGAACCCGGAGAATAAAACGCTTCGAATTTATCTCATACTGAATACCTTACTGAATATACTTCTCCTGTTATCATGGAAGATATTCCCGCAACATTTTAATTTGGCCGATATCCCCATCATCCTGATATTCATAACCCGTGGACTTTATTTGTTATACCTCAATATATATAACCCATTTACCACACAAACTAAACCCGTAAACCATGTGGACTGAAACCAATAATAAACTGAGCCAAACCTTCAAATTCCATGATTTTATCGAAGCATTTTCTTTCATGACCCGGGTGGCCCTGGTAGCGGAAAAAATGGATCATCAC
Organism: Cyclobacteriaceae bacterium; assembly: GCA_046703645.1. Lineage (GTDB taxonomy): Bacteria > Bacteroidota > Bacteroidia > Cytophagales > Cyclobacteriaceae > DATDPY01. The sequence goes on along the minus strand of JBJKSY010000120.1, from coordinate 4,693 downwards.
CCTGTTTGGAAAAATGTTTATAATGTTGTCGAAATAGAATTAACTACTCATGATGCCGGTGACAGGATTACCGACAAGGACCGGAAACTCGCATCTGAAATCGACAGAATATTACAGGAATAAAATCCGGATAATACCTTGAAGGAAAAATCATTATTTTTTCTTGTCCCGACGCCGTTGGGCAACCTGGAAGATATCACCCTCAGGGCCCTCAGGATACTTGGTGAAGTAGATCTTATACTCGCGGAGGATACAAGAAATACAGGCGTTTTACTCAAACATTATTCCATTAAAAAATCCCTGCGAAGCTTTCATGCTTTTAATGAGCATAAGGAAATTTCAAAGGTGCTTGCAGAATTAAAAAAAGGCACCCGGATCGCTCTTGTGACGGATGCAGGAACACCCGGAATTTCCGACCCCGGTTTCCTGCTGGTCAGGGCTTGTATTCAAAATGATATACCCTTTGAATGTCTTCCCGGACCTTCAGCGCTGATTCCTGCCCTGGTGGTTTCGGGCCTTGCATCGGATAATTTCATCTTTTATGGATTCCTGCCTGTTAAAAAAGGAAGAAAAAAACTTCTTGGGGAACTTAGCCGCGAACAAAGAACTATGATCTTTTATGAGTCTCCCCATAAACTGCTGACCACAATGTCTGATATGATTCAATACTGGGGAGGTCAAAGGCAGATTTCCGTTTCACGGGAAATGACCAAACTTCACGAAGAAACAATCCGGGGAGATCTTTTAACCGTAAAAAAGCATTTTGAAGAACATTCCCCCAGGGGAGAGTTCGTTCTCGTCGTCGCCGGATGTAAATCGTGAAGGGCATTATTCCCGGTATCCTCCAAAACTTTCCCGCATTGGTTAAATTCGCATAAACGTAATTCTATGGATGATCTGGAAAAAATAACTTCCCGTGTGAGGGAGATCACAACCGTGGTTGCCGGTTTCATAAAAGAGGAAAGAAAGAAATTCGACTTTTCGAAAATTGAATATAAAGGGAAAAATGACCTGGTCTCCTATGTCGATAAACAAGCTGAAAAGAAACTGACGGAATCATTATTCGGTATCCTTCCTGAAGCAGGTTTTATCGCGGAAGAAGGTACCGGGATGAAAATCGAGAACGGCCTTAACTGGGTCATCGATCCTCTCGACGGTACTACCAACTTTATGCATGGATTGCCTGCCTATTCCATCAGCATAGGCTTGCTATCCGGCCATGAGGTTATTTCCGGTGTTATTTATGATATTCCCAATGACAATTGTTACTGGGCCACTCAGGGGGGCAAATCGTATTGTGACGGGGAAGAAATAAGAGTTTCTGATGTTCAAAAATTCGGCGATGGGCTTTATATTACAGGTTACCCGTATAAAGATTTCAACCGGTACAGGAATTTCTACGAAATGATGTATCATTTCCTTTCAAATACGCACGGATTACGCCGGCTAGGAAGTGCTGCCATTGATCTGGCACTTGTTGCTTCAGGAAAAGCGGAAGGCTTCTTCGAGTTCTTCCTGAACCCGTGGGACGTCGCAGCCGGGGCCCTGATCGTACAACGGGCCGGTGGAATTGTGACCGATTTTCACGGAGGGGAAAACTACCTGTTCGGAAAGGAACTTATTGCCGGAAATCCCCATGTACAGGCCGGTATGCAGGAAGTAATACTTGAATACTGGGAAAAAAAATATTGAGTATATTTGTGGTTATGGATATTCAGAAAATATTGGTTTTCATATTATTTGCCGGCGCTCTCGGTTACATCGGGAGGATGTTTTACCATGCAGTTTTTCCCGGTAAAAAGTCCGATTCTGTATGTAAGGAATGTTCCCAGTATAGTTCCCGGAAACCGGGCACACGGTGAAATTTCGAGGAATGCACTTATCCTTCTTTTGCTGCTGAAAATTACGGTAAAATTCCTTAAATCCAGACCCTGGTTCCTTCCGTGCAATTGGTGCACATGTCAACCGAAGATCTGCTTTTGAGGATAAGGTGGCGGAAATTTTCATATTCCTTTGATTTCCATATATCGGCAAAGGATCTTTCTTTTAATGTTCCCAGGCGATGGTCTGCATCCTTATCGAAACAGCAGGGAACTACAATGCCATCCCATGTTATCACGCAACTATGCCACATCTTCCAGCAGTGATTGAAAAGCCTGCTCCTGATCTTGTATTTCCCATCCTTCATTTTTGCGTATCGGGTCAGATTTTCATCTACCGGAATGAATTTATCACCCGATTCCTGATGATAGATCTGCATTGTCTTAAATACGGCCTTATCGGCTCCTAAACGGTAAGCTTCCTTTCGTAACTGGTCCAGTATTGTTTCATTATCCTTATTCACCAGGAATTGTAATATAATATAAGGCTTGCGGGATTTAAGTTCTTTCCTGGCTTTTACAAGGTTCTTTATTCCGGAAACTACAGTCTCAATATTACCCCCTGCACGGTATTTTGAATAAGCTTCCGGTTCGAAATTATCCACCGAAATTATGATCCTGTCAAGCCCGGACTTTATGACTTTCCTGGCATTTTCCGGAGAAAGGTAATGACCATTTGTGGACGTATAGGAATAAATCCGGTACCGGTTTGTCAGGGATACCATTTCATAAAATTCTGGGTTCAGGAAAGGTTCTCCCTGAAAATAAAATGTCAGGTTGATCAGACTGTTCTTTACCTGCTGAATCGTTTCCCTGAAGAACCGGGCATCCAGCATCCCGGTGGGCCGTGTAAAACTGCGCAACCCGCTTACACATTCAGGACAGCGGAGATTGCAGGAGGTGGTGGGTTCAAATGCAATTGAGACCGGCTGGCCCGTCATGACCGGCTTCCGGGTAATACGCGCTATATAAAACCCGGTAAAAACATAAAAAAAATTGATTATCTTGGCCGGGGTCAGCTTATTCAGAAAATGTATTATATCCAGGATTTTATGAGTGATTCTTGAAATCAAGGCAATAGTTGTTTATCGGGTAATCTATAAAAATATTAATATAAAATGATTGTAAACAAGTTAGTTGATTTAAATCCAATTCATATGAAAAAATCGGACCTCTTCGCTAAAAGGTTTTTATCTGTCTGCCTGGGAATTTCAGCCCTGTTGCTTAGCGGCAGCCTGTTTCTTTATTCATTGAAAACAGTTTCTTCCGCCCAGGCGAATCCCTACTTTGCCAAAGATTTAAATTCGGGGTATGCCGGTAATTCCGTCATGCTTTCCGGTAAAACCCGGAAGGTCTTACCCCCTGATACCACCGACGCCAATATACAGGCTATCCAGGCTTTTGGATTGGGCATGAGAGATGGTATCGTTTATTTCGGGATATTGTATAATAATAATACGATCGGCCTGCATAAAACGGAGTGTACCAGCGAGGACATTATGCATTGGTAACAGGCCTGAAGGCTCTTCCGGATTTCCTGTAATGCCTGAATTTTATCCAGGCTTGCCAGCCTTCCCGGAATGTCGGGTACCTTGTGCCTGATTTGTGATTTAATACAGAAATTGCGAAAAGGGTATGCCAGTGATTGAAAAGATCCTTGTAGGCTCTTATAAGTGAAAAGCCGGGCTGGTATATGTGGGCCGGTTCACTTTTTGCACCGTTCAGCTCCAGTATTTTAAAGTGTTGTCCAAGAAGAAGATCTTCAATGCTTTTATATCGCATATCAAATCTTCCATAAAAAAACCCGGGAATGCTTCCGGCTATTTTATTCATTACATGGTTTAGCTGCTCGTTGATCAGGTGATTACCGTTATAAAAGGTTGTTCCGCGGCTATGATTTCCAATGGGCACAAGCTCGAGAGATTCCCCGACCGGCGGAACATAGTTCATCTGATCCGGGATTCTCTTTTCAAGAACTGCCAGTTGTAATTCCGCCCTGGGAGATTTTTTTATAAGTTCCCGAACCGTGGATTGTCCGTCACCAATAACTTTCAATAATCCTTTCAGGACCACTGAGCTGACAAAGCCTTCAGCCCGGTCAGGATACCGGCAATAAAATATTCCGGCTTCTTTAGGGTAATCAATGAATTCCTGGACAATAAAATCAGTCCGGATTTGCCTGTTATAATTTTCCAGTTCTTCCGTCCCGGAAATTTTTTCTACAAACCAGCCACGTTCCCCGTGATCAGGTTTTGCGATGACGGGATAATGAATATTCATCCTTGTCATGCCTTCACGAATTTCCTGCAGTGAAGACGGATAAGGGCAAAATAGCGACAAGGGCTTATAGGGTTCAGGGATCAGGTTGAGAATATCATTCTTGGATTCGGAAAGGAGTCCGCCGCTTTCAATGCCGGGATTGGATGCAAAAAAAAAGAACGGCGAACGGGCCCTGACAGACAACCAAAACCAGTAAGCAATAAGCGGTAAGTACACAACCGGCCAGGGCCAGAATTCCCAATGCATTAACCGCGTAAAAAAACCTTTAACTGACACGATTCTGTGTGATTTGAAAAATCAGGTTGAAACTTTGACGGGACTTAATTTATATTCCGATTGCCGGCCGTTAACCAGGTCAGTATATATCATGGAGATTCTCTGCGATGTGATATATGCCGAGGTAATGCTGATGGTTTCAATGTTCTTTCTTTTCATCCTGATATTGTACTCCGTGTCGCCCAGATCTTCCGAATTATGGAAAGCCGTTATATATGACCTGTCAATGCCGGATTTATTATTCATATGCTCATAGA
>JBJKSY010000119.1:0-3405 GCA_046703645.1 Cyclobacteriaceae bacterium | reverse complement strand
ATTCGTTTTCAGTATATCGAGAGGAGGGTACACACCTCCTCCGTAGATGACCTCTGCATCCAACATGATCCCGTTCCTGTGGCATAAATCCGCATAATGCCTGTAATATCTGGTCCTGATCAAATCGGCAATCGTCAGCCTGAAATCCTGAAGGAAGGCTTCCGTTTCATCTGCATTTCCCGTCACATAGCCGCACAGGGCTGGGATCCAGGGAAGAATACTGTAACCCCTGAGTTTCTCAAATTGCGAGGCAAAATCCCCGGTCCAGTTTTGCAAGCCGCATTCCCAGCTATCGATAAAGAGATACCTGAAAGTATTGCCCTTGTATCTGCCGGCTTCCCGGATGAGCTTTTCGGGGAAACTCCGGAAATGAAGATCCAACGCTGCCGTATCCATCTTATCGCATTCCAGTCCCCTGCCTTCATTGGTGGCAGGAGCATTGGTTGCGCCTGTAGTAGTATAACCGAACCGAATGATGGTCCAGTTACCGGCCGGAGGAACCCATTGCAATCTTCCTTTCTTTGTAACCTTGTCGGTTAGCAGGATGATCCTGCCCGGCTTAATTGTTCCGGCCTTGCGTTCAGAAGAAGAAACCGAAAATTCCTGTTTTATATCGTCGTATTTAGTGGAAACGATTTTTTCAGTATGGTCTGAGATCGAAGCATCATAATAAGGTTCTTCCCCTGTTTTAAGCAGCTCAAATTCGGCAATTCCCTCCGTTACATATCCCGGAAGGTCCGGTGACTTTTTAATCCCGATCCTGAAAAAGCGGGTCCTGGTCTTTGGAAGTCTTTCAACAACAGTTTTGTTAACCCCGTTCAGTTCATAGCCGTCCACTGTCCAGTAATTATAACCGTCGACCGATGCCTGTACCGTAATAATAGTTTTGATATTTTCCAGGTTATCCCAACTGGTCGGGACACGGAGGTGAACCGCAATTTCATCGGCTTCGAAGGGTTCGCTGAATACGATACTGATGGTGTTATCATTTTCAAGAATATGTTCGCTGACGGGATTCCCATCGGTCAGCAAATGCTTATCAGGCAGATCATTGAACTTGATTTCCGGTCCGGCCCTGTGAAACGAATTAATCTTCTGAATGGATGGAAAAGCGACGACAGCCACATCCCGGTAAAAATCCAGATTACCGGGAGGTTGTGCCAAAACAGTATCAATCCTGTGACCGCCCCGCAACATGGTTTTACTCCATGTGAATTCCTTCATCGACATTGCGGGGGTGATCCACGGCCCTCCTGATGTGCTCCATCCGTCGCAATTATGGACCCCAACGATGAGGCCGAGACGGTTAGCTTCATGAAGCGCCCACTTGTACATATCAAACCACTCAGGGCTTGCAAATGTCACCTTTTGAATTCCATAATTTCCCGTATCAAGCCCTCCCACGTTCAGGATAGTTACGCCGGTGATGCCCTGTTTTTTCATGGATTCAAGGTCGCGGGTAATTCCTTCCCTGGAAATATTACCGTCTACCCAATGCCACCAGGCATAAACCCCGGCGTTTCGGGGAGGGTTTTTAAAATCTTTTATAAACAATCTCGATGCTGTCTTTGTGCGGCAGCTCCATAATAAAAGCAAAATACTGAGGTACAACAGGAATTTCCCGGGAACCCGATTTTTAAATGAATACATCATAAAAATTTTGGTTCGATCTACTCCAGGGATGTGGTGGTACCGGAAAATTAAAATTTTTTACCCCCTTAAACAAATACATTCATAAAAATGGATTGATTCGGTTATTTGAAATATCCTTGAAATATGTTTATTTTTCACTCAATAATAATTTTTTATTCACCAAATACTGACCTGGATCAAAGTAATGTCCGGACCCGAAAACAATAATACAAGCCGGATCATTAGCATGACTTTCAATGTGACTCTTTGAATTGAATTATATTTTAGTTAATAATTATAAATAAACCATACTATGGAAAATGAATTGATTTCAACACAACCCCATTCTCAGGAAGAACCGATGCATGTTACCCAGGCCTCAAAAGAACACCTGAAAGTAATCGGCCAGTGGACCCGGTTTTTTTCGATCATGGGATTTATCGGCATCGGGATCCTGGTATTGCTTGGTTTTATCCTCGGGGCTTTAATCCCCAGGCTTACCGGACAGGAACAGGCTTTTCCTTTCCCGGGATGGATACTTGGGTTCTTCTATGCGATTTTCGGGGGAATTTATTTTCCTCCTATCCTGTTCCTGTACCGGTTCACCATGTCTCTCAGGAGAGCGCTGGCTCATAATCAGGAGGCAGATCTTGATACGGCTTTCATGAATCTGAAATCCCATTACAGGTATTTAGGAATTTTAACGGTAATAGTACTGGTTATGTACGGAATGGGAATCTTGATTTTCGGCCTGGTAGCCATTTTTGCAAGAAATCTGATTTAAACCATCCGGCTTTTAATAAAATTGTTCTTATATAAGACATGTCTTAAAGGTTTAATATTATATGGGAATAAACCTGTCTCCTTAAAATACAGGATATTACTCGGATTTATTGATTGAAAATAATTGAGAAACCCTATTTATCATGGATTCCAGTCCATAAGATTCCTCAGGTAGGAGGTAAGTCCCAGTGATAATTTTTTATGTTCCGCTGCAGAAGGATGCCAGTCGCTCCCGTTATGTTCTGTAGGTTCCAGGCCATAATAATAAATATCCTTATAATTTATAGAGGCCTCATGAACCACGCCCATAACAAGGTTTATCCAGTGCTGGTTTCTCCGGGTGTCACCGATGGTTCCCGGTCCCGAAAGGCAAACAATTTTCGAATGTGCATAATGGTCCCTCAGGGTTTTCAGGAATCCCAGGTAGGCATGTGTATAATTCACCGAATCCACATTCGAACTGAGATCATTGGCTCCCAGTTCAATCACCACAACATCCGGGATGAATTTTGAAAAATCCCATTTATCCCTGGAGCCGCTGACAATTTCATCATAGACCTTGGGCATAGCGAATGCCGTATCACCGCTGTAGGACTGGTACATTCCGATCCCCGACCGGCAGGTTATTATGTAGTCCGCTTTCAGGCTTTCGGCTGTATAGGCTGCAAAAGTATGAAGGCAGTTTTCGGTCTGATAGCTGAAGTGCTCGTCATGACTTTTTCCGTCGGCCCCGTAGCCGCAGGTGATGGAATTCCCGATGAATTCTATTTTACGGTCACGGGGCGGAGCTTCCATAATCCCTTTGCCGGTTATTTTAAATCCCAGGAAAACAGTATTGCCGCCATGCCATTCGGTGAGCCTGGTGACCTGTACAAAATGGACAGTATTTTTCAGGTTTTTGGCCAGCAAATACACCGTATCACCTTTAACAGTATTAAAAATATGGGTAGTTGAATCAACGGTAACCTGGAACCTGTTATGAGCCGAGTC
>JBJKSY010000118.1:0-6529 GCA_046703645.1 Cyclobacteriaceae bacterium | reverse complement strand
CAAGCGAATGATCCCTCAAAAGATTCATACATTTCCCACAACCGCTTGAGGTCGATCATAAATAATATTCCCTGCCGTCATATTTTCCTTGCTATGGATGTATGTTTCGGCGGGACTTTCGACGCCGTACTTGCTGCCTCACGGGGAATAGATCAGGATACCAACAACCGGGCCTACCTGGCTAAGAAATTATCAATGAAAACCCGGAAATACCTGACATCCGGAAGCAAGGAGTATGTTCCGGACGGGGCCCCGGGACACCATTCCCCTTTTGCGCAGAAATTCCTCGAAGCGCTGACATCCGATGGAGGTACAGACAGGATCCTGGTCCTTGATGAAATTAAATTGTATATGGATCGCCTTCAGACAACACCCCGATTCGGAGGATTCGGAAGCGATGAGCAGGGTAGCGATTTTGTATTTGTTGCAAAATAATCTTTGCCCCATTTACACAGAAATATTAATGACGGTTTGTTGGAAATACAGATACTAAAAATCAGGGCTGTTTTACAGTCATATCATTTCCGATCAACCTTTCATTATAAGTCTGGAGGATTGCATGAAGTTTATCCTCCATTGGTTGTTGAACGGCGGGAATTTGCCCGGCGAGGTTATGAAGGATGTATGGATCTTTTTTGAAATTATATAAACCGACCGTTTTTCCATCCAGCATTTGTAAAAGGTAATCGTTCATGTATAGTTGCTTTACTACGCCGGAAGAATTAAAGGCATAGTGTTCTGTATTTCTGTCAAAAATATCATTTCCGAATGCAAAGTATTTTTTATCGTAATTAAGGTAATCCAGTATGGAGGGCATAATGTCTGCTTGCTGTACAATTTCGTCATCCATTCCCTTCAGTTTGCTACCGTGCATGTAAAATAATATGGGTATTGAATAAAACCCGAAATCATTTTGATAACCCGGATGGACCATCTGGCTGGTATGATCAGCGGTCAAAACGAAAAGCGTGCTGTCGAACCAGGGTTCTTTGGATGCCGAATTAAAAAATTCACGGAGCACCCAATCCGTATAGCCTATCGTTTGAAGGATAGGTATGGGACCTTTTTTGAATATTCCCTTATATTTCTCTGGAACATTAAAAGGGTGATGGGAAGAAACTGAAAATATCGAGACAAAGAATGGCTGCGGCAGCGAATCAAGTTTCTTTTCAAAAAAATTAAAAAAAGGTTCATCCCAGATACCCCAGACACCGTCAAAGTCACCCGGCACGGGGTATTGGTCTTTGCCATAGTAATCCCTGAATCCCGCCCTTTTTGTAAATTTATCAAAACCCATCGATCCGTTAGAGGCGCCGTGAAAGAACGCGGTATAGTATCCTTTTTTCGAAAGGATGGATGCAAGACTTTGAATTTTATTTTTTTCATAGGGTGTTACGATATAGGGAGTTTCAAAAGAGGGAATGGATGCAAGTATCGCAGGTATGGCTTCAATCGATTCCCTTCCGTTGGCAATGGAATACCGGAATGATTTGCTTACCGATATAAGTGAATCCAGGAAAGGGGTATATCCCTTGTAAGTCCCGTGATCGAGGTTATGGTTAAATGCCCCGATATATTCTTTTGAAAAACTTTCGAGGATGATCACAATGACATTCAATGGCCGGAATTCACCTTTTGGTTTCGGCTCGTGAACCGGATTATAGTAATGGGCTATTTCATCCTGAGGAAAATAATGCAGCTTTTTAAGTTCCGTATTATTCCAGGATTTTATTATGCTGAAAGGAGTATTGATTACCAGGGCAATATTTCTAGGATTTTTGACATAATGAGTGGCGGTAAGAAATGAAAGTGAATTATCGGCAGAATAGAAACCTCCACGGATCCCGACCACTGTAAGAAAGGGAGTTATAACAAATACAGCCAGATGAAACCCAATGGAGGCAATCTTGTTTTCCCCGGATGGCTTATAGGGTTTTAGTCGGTTATATAAAATGATAAGGATAATCATCATTATAAGAAAGAGCAGGGTGGCCGGCCAGTAGTCAAACATAAACCGGAATGTAAGGATTCCCTGGTTATGCTCATGCGAAAATGTCCGGAACACTTCGGCCGTCGCTCTTTTTTGTATGAAACGGTAATAAACGAAATCGGCACAATTCAATCCAAGGGCAATGGCATTAATAAAAAGGAAAACATATTTTACAATAACCTGATAATACCGGTGATAGCGGATATCAGATGGGAGGATATGCAAAAAAATTACGGGAATGTTGAAATAAAGAATAGCAGAAAGATCGAACCTTATTCCCCCGTAAACAGCGCTTAAAAAGCCGGTGGTTGACAGGCCCGGAAACATAGCCCGGTTGAAAAGGTAGAATCCTATCCTGCAAAAAGTGAATAGCACCAGGATTATCGCCAGGCGATAGATAAGGATAAAAAAATATTGATGATATATACGGTTATCTTTCATTGAAAAAATATAGCAGAAATACTAAAAATTACGGGGACTTTCTTCAGGAAGTGTCAAAAAAATGGAGGATTAATATTTAGCGGTCAGAGAATCTATAACCGATCCCGGATTCGGTGATCAGTAATTTCGGGTTTACAGGGTCATCTTCGATTTTTTTTCTTAATTGGGCTATAAATACTCTTAAATATTGGGTTTGGTCGAGGTACCCCGGGCCCCAGATGTCTTTTAGCAGATAACGATGTGTCAGAACTCTGCCGGGGTTCCTCGCAAGAAGGCTTAACAGCGAAAATTCCTTGCCGGTTAATTTAAGGATTTCATTATTTTTTCTTACAACATGATTGGAAAGATCGATAATGAGGTTTCCGACAGTAAGGATTGGCATTTCATTGATCGACTGGTTTTGACGAATGGCAGCCCTGATCCGGGCCAGTAGCTCACCGGTCCTGAAAGGTTTAACCAGGTAATCATTTGCCCCTGAATCCAGTGCTTCAATAATATCTTCTTCCGCATTTCTCACTGAAAGAATGAGAATGGGCTTTGAAAACCATTCGCGAAGTATCCTGAGTGCTTCAAGACCATCCATATCCGGTAATCCAAGATCGAGGATAATAAGTGATGGATTATGTGTCGATGCTGATATGATGCCTTCCTTCGCGGTTGAAGCAAGAAGAATATTATATCCCTGAGCTTCAAGTGATATTTCAAGCAATCTTCGGATCTGGATCTCATCATCAATGATTAATATTGGATCAGGATGTTCCATGACATGCATTATTCTAGCTTAGGTAATTCTGAGGGGATTCTTACTGTGAACTTGGCGCCGCCGTTGCTTCTGTTTTCCACGGTAACAGTTCCTTTTTGCGCTTCTGTAAAACCTTTAACTATTGAGAGCCCAAGTCCTGTTCCGCCGGCTTTTTTGCCTTCGACACGATAGAATTTTTTAAAGAGGAAGGGAATGGATTCATTAGGAAAACCCGGCCCCCTGTCCATAACCTGAAGTACAAAATTGCCATTGTCATAAAATGTTTTGACCCGGATACCGGTTCCGGCAGCAGAATTCTGTACAGCATTTATTATCAGGTTATATAAAATTTGTTCAAAAAGCCCGAAATCGATTTTGACCAAAGGCATATCCCCGGGAATAACCACATCGAAACGGAAATTTTTTAATTCGTCTTTAAGACTGTTGCTTACTTTATTTATCAGGTCATGGACGTCGCACCAATCAAGACGTGGTGAGATTCTTTCAGATTCGAGCCTTGACATGTTCAGAAGGTTTTCAATAAGATGATTCAGCCTTTCCGAAGCCTTGAAGATCTCCCCGTTCAGTTCCATTGCCACGGGATCATTATAATTTCTGGACATCATGGTATCTGCCGATCCCATTATCGTAGCCACGGGAATCCGCAATTCATGGGAGATGGAATTGAACAGGGTCTTGTAAAGCCTGTCCGATTCATTCAAAAGAGCAGCCTTCCTTGCCAGTTCGTCAAGGTATTCCCTTTCCATGGCATTGGAAACCTGGGAAATAAAGGCATCCCAGAATATCTCCCTTTCGACAGGAAAGGATCGCGGATGTTTGACGGCAACAACTCCTGATTTAATCCTTATCCCTACCAGAGGATAGAATGTAAACTGTCCTGAGGGAAGGGTATCGGTAAATTTTCCGGCTTTCCTTGAATGCCGGAACGACCAGTCAGCCACACTTAGATCGTTTGGATTCAGGGAAGATTCAGGATTCGTTTTCAAATTATTATTTCCGTCCTGAAGTATGAATTCAGCCTCCAGGTTGAAATACTTTTTTATTTCCTTTCGGGCAACGTTTACTACATCTTTTATCTCGCGTACCAGAGATAATTCACGGGTAAGTTCAAACAATGCCTGGGTTCGTTCTTCGCGATCACGGGTCAACCTTTCCTGTCTTCGAACCCGTAGCGTGAGCACCCCATTTACCAGAGCGATCAGGAAATACATCCCGAAAAGCAATATGTCTTCTGTTTTTTCGATGTGAAAAGTGAATAGAGGAGGGATGAAAAAATAATTAAGTACAAGTGCACTGAATAAAGCCGCCATAAGGATAGGCCCGATTCCCATGAAGGTGGCCAGAACGGAAACTTCAAATAAAAGAATAAGTGAAACTCCCTGGTATCCCATTCCCTGGCCGAGCGGATAACAACCCAGCGTCGTAAGACCGATAACCAGGAAAGTAATAAGGTACTGTTGGAAACTTGATTCTGATTTAGCTAGAGCTGAAAAAACCTTTCTCTGGTATTTCTCACCTGGTTCTTCACTACCTAGTACGTAAATATCAATATTGCCGCTTTGCTTGATGAGTTTCTGTATGAAATTCCCGAGAAAGAACAGAGAAATAAGATTCTTATGCCGCGGCTTGCCGATAAGTATATGGGTGATATTTTCCTTGCCCGCAACGGATAATATGGATTTTACAAGGTCATTTCCCGATGTGGTGAGTACCTCTGCACCAAGTTGCTTGGCAAGATGGATATTTTTTGTCAGTTGTTCATTCTGACTTTCATTTAAAGGATATGGGGTTTCAATATAGAGAGCCAGGAAGCTGCCCCCCATCGTATAGGAAAGATTCTTAGCCCACCGGAGAAGACGAATGGCGAAGGGGCTTGGGCCAATGAGCACCATTAAACGCATGCCCGATTTCCATGGGCCGGGTATGTGTTTCTGGCGCATGTACACCCGTAATTGTTTATCGACGCGGTCAGCTACGATACGGAGGGACATTTCACGAAGTGCAGTAATATTTCCCTTTCTGAAAAAATTACGGGTTGCTTCAAGTGACCTGTCAGGTGCATAAATTTTCCCCTCTGAAAATCGAATGAGCAATTCTTCAGGGGTAATGTCAACCAGTTCTACTTCTTCGGCCGTCTCAAAAACCTCATCCGGAATGGTTTCGCGGACCATGATCCCTGTGATCTGTGCCACGGTATCAGCACGGCTTTCCAGATGCTGTACATTCAGGGTTGTATATACATCAATCCCGTTGTCCAGGATTTCCTGGATATCCTGGTATCTTTTCAAATGCCTTGACCCCGGGGCATTGGTATGGGCGAGCTCATCAACAAGGACCACCTGTGGATGCCTGCTGATAATGGCATCCAGGTCCATTTCCTGGATTGAGGCACTTTTGTATTCAATCGTTTTCCTCGGTATGATTTCAAGACCTTCAAGGAGGCTTATAGTCTCTTTCCTTTTATGGGGTTCTACATAGCCTACAACAATATCGACACCTTTAACCTTGTCGATTCCGGCGGATTGCAACATCTGGAATGTTTTCCCTACGCCGGCACACATCCCAAAAAAAATTTTCAGCTTCGCTTTCTTTCCGGATTCCTCCTCCAGTTTAACGGAAGCGAGCAATTCATCGGGATTCGGTCGATCGGGTTCTTTATAAGAATTCATAGGAAAGAAACGTAAGCCGAATTTTCAGGAAGGTAATTACATTTAAACTTAAAATTACAAAAATGTTTTTTCCGCAAGTGATTTCATCAGTTAAGAATTTCATGGATAAACGGATAAAAACTCTGTAATTGCATTTCATTGTAGACTATCTAAATTAATATTTAACAGGAGTACATTCACGCGTTTGTTCCCCAGAATGCCGAATTCCGGATTTTTGGTCGAGTGGTAAATCAACTGTATAAGTTTTTGTTTCATGTACGGATCGAAATGTCTGGCATTCGCAATCCTGTCGACCTGAAGTAATGCTGCCTGAGGCGGTATATCCGGATCAAGCCCGCTGGCTGAAGCAAATATCATTTCTTCGGGGATTCGGGTGGTATCTTTTAATCCATTTAAAATTCTGAAGTTACTTAACCTTATATTTTTCAGGGAATCCAGCATACGGCTTGTTGGTCCTAAATTGGATGCTCCGGAAGGAAGAGTATTATATGCTGTACCGGAAGGCCTGGGCCAGAAATATTTCAGGGAATTAAAATTCTGCCCTATCAACCGGCTTCCTATTAATTTATGATCCCGGTATACCATGCTGCCGTTTGCCTGATAAGGAAATAAAACCTGGCCTATCCCGGTAACCAGCAGAGGGTACAGGAAGCCTGTAAGGATCGT
>JBJKSY010000117.1:0-2632 GCA_046703645.1 Cyclobacteriaceae bacterium | reverse complement strand
TTAGCTGTTTCTTCCAGATCCTGAATTACGGAATCATGCAAGGGTATTCCGTTTTCAAGCCTTATCTTTTCGGATTCCCTTTCCGGATCGCCGGGAATAATGACTTTCTCCTGTCCGGCAACCGTTGATGCTGACCTGAACCTTTCGATCCATTGATCCATGTGTTGTCTGAATTCATCGGCAGGGCGAAAGGCATCAATGCGCATGGCTCCCAAAAAATGTCCAAGTCCTTCACCTACTGATTTTTCTCCGACGGAAAGGAAACTAACGAAAGGAGGGGCCCATGGACCATAGTTGGCCCCGGAGAAAACAGCGGAAAATATGTCGACAATCGCGCCAAGGCAATATCCTTTATGACTGCCATGCTCCCGGTCACTTCCCAGCGGTAGCAATGCGCCTCCCTTCTTAAGTTCAAATGCATCTACGGAATCTTCTCCGTCGCGGGACTGAAGCCACCCTGCAGGTGCCTGTTTGTTTTCTCTTTGTAAGATCTCGAGCTTCCCGTTAGCCGCCGTAGCTGTGGCAAAATCAGCCACAAAAGTCGGCTGTTTCCCGGTGGGGATCGCGACAGCTATCGGGTTCGTGCCAAGTAATCTTTCCTTAGAGAAGGTTGGAGCTACCAGGGGACTTGCATTGGTCATGGAAATGCCTATCATTTCCTTTTCAACCGCTAGCAGGGAATGATAGCCGGCAATTCCAAAATGGTTGGAGTTTCTGACTGCTACCCAGCCGGATCCGTATGATTTTGATTTTTCAATTGCGATCTCCATGGCTTTCGGTGCAACAACTAGCCCAAGCCCTCTATCTCCGTCTACAACGGCTGTTGTAGGCGTTTCATGAACTACCCGGATGGCAGGGGAAGCATTGATCCGGCCGGCTTCCCATAACCTGACATATCCCGATAATCTCGCAACCCCATGAGAATCTACTCCCCGCAGGTCGGCAGAAACCAGAACGTCAGCGGCCAACGATGCATCCTTTCCGGGGCAACCCATTTTTAAAAAAACCTGTTCACTAAATTTAATTAATCTTATATGGGGAATAATTTTAGTCATTGGGTTAGTAATTTAAAATACAGGAATTAACGGAGATGTTGGTCTTGAGTTTTACGCACTTAATTTTTTTAATTGGTTTTTTTCCAGAATTGAATAAAGGATACCTTCTTTCAGGGAATACGCAGACGTTTTGATTTTATGAATTCCGAGGCGTGTTATGATATAATGTATGAGAGCAACCGACATTACAATCATGTCGACCCTCATTTCCGTCATCCCCGGAATTTCCAATCGTTCCTGACGATTCTTATTTTCCAGTTCTTCATAGATATCAAAAAAAGATTTGACAGGCAATATAAATTCAGTTCCGGAGGGATCCCTTTTAAAGCCGGCCTCCCTGGAATAGATTTCGCTTAGCGTGTCAAAGGTTCCGGAAGATCCGACCAGGATATCAGGTTTGAATTTTGCTGCTGCCAGTATCAGAGGTTTGAGCTCCCTGCTTAGATAACGATTGAGTTTTATCAGATCTTCCGGTCTGACAGGATCGTGTTTATGATATTTATCGGTTAACCGTTGAGCCCCGATTTCAAAACTCTTTTTCCATACCTGGGCATGGGCGTTTCCAATTATGAACTCCACACTGCCGCCCCCGATATCCATGATAAGGTTTAAGGAATCACCAAGATCGGCAGCTTGCCGTACGCCCTGGTAAATGAATTGAGCCTCATCTGTTCCGGAAATTATCTTTACAGGTATACCTGACTGCTGATATATTTCACGGATGAATTTTGTTCCGTTATAAGAGGTACGTATAGCGCTGGTAGCGTAGGCGTGGATATCGGTAATGCCGAATCTTTCTATTATTCTCTTGAAATTCAAGATTGCATCAAGTGCCCTTTCTTTGGCTTCACGCGTGAGTATTCTCCTGTTGATCCCACCCTGGCCAATTTTTACAGGGATTTTTTCCTTCAATAAAATCTTGAAATCCCTTTCATATAATTCCGCTATCAGCAGGTGAAAGGTGTTGGTACCTAGATCAAGTATTGCCGTTTTAGAAGTACCCATATAATTTATAAACTGGCAAAGATACGATAAAAAAACACATAATGGCCGAAAAGCCTGTCTATTAACATGTCACATGAGAGAACCGGTCTTGAAAGATCAATCAGGATTCAGATTATAATTTTATAAGATGATATAAGGAGTGAAATTTCAAGGATATGTTATAACCTTTTATACCTGTGTCCGTATATATGGTTTTGGCGGTTTTAATAGTAGTGCTCCAATAAAAATACAAGGTTAGGCGGCGGGGAGGATGTATTCTGAATTTGTCAGGATTACAGAATCCTGCCTGCCTGGTTTTTAAATATTTCAGGGTTGGAGATTTTGAATTGGCTAAATTAATTGTATATTATAATTGGATTTTGGAGGTGATTATTATTTACGTAACAAAAAGTTAATCAATAATTTATCTCTATAGTTTTAAGTAATAAAGAATTGGATTGAATTTTATATACGCAATTATTTTTCAATTAAATACTATTCCCAATGACAGCTAACGACAAAATTGAAAAGGCCTGCAAAGATGCACTGGCTCATTTCGAGAAATTAGGAGACGAAAGATTTTATGATATTCG
>JBJKSY010000116.1:0-19785 GCA_046703645.1 Cyclobacteriaceae bacterium | reverse complement strand
TTTGCTTCCATGTACGAGATTCGGGATAATACTTTTGTGATCGATACGCCGGGTATCAGGGAATTGGGAATGATCGATATGGAAGATTGGGAGATCAGCCATTATTTTCCTGAAATGCGTAAACAGCTCGGGAATTGCAGGTATAATAACTGCTTGCATATTAATGAACCCGGATGCAGGGTTCTTGAAATGCTGGAACACGGGATGATTGCGGAAAGCAGGTATAAAAATTATGTCAGCATGGTTTATGAAAAGGATAACCGTAAATAGGGCCTTAAATAATGGACATCAGTATCCGGTATAGAATTTTAAACGGAGAGGAGCCTGAGTTCCTGATCATCAATTCAAGAAATCCTTTGCCGGTGACCCGGTTCCCGGAAAAAAGAGCTTTCCTGAATTCATACCGCAGCCTCTTTAAAAATGCTTCGCAGTCTTCCTGATTCTCATTGATATCTTCTGCTTTGCGACAAACCTCAAGCGTTGATTTCAGCATGTTGCTTTCGCGGGAATACTGGCTTTGTGAAAGGCCTGATCTTACGATCCGTTTCTTAACCAGTACCTGGTCCGTAAAGCAATATTGAAATTTTTTTGCAGTCCTAACCCAGAAATCGAAATCTTCATAAGCAAGGTTTTCATCATAACCGTTGAGGTAATCCAGTACGGATCTCTTGAACATCATGGTAGGTGTGCAAATAAAGTATCTTTCCAGGAGCCTCGGATATATATATCCCTCGGGAACTGCTGATTCTAATTTTCCATTGGCATTTCTTTTATAATGTGACCTAACATAATTCCCGGATTCATCGATATAAACCGCATCGGTGAAATTGATGCCACAGGCATCGTTATGGCTTAAAAAAGCATTTACCCCTTCTTCAACTCTCCCCGGCAGGAGTATATCATCTGCCGAAAGATCAATGATGAATTCACCCGAGGATAACTTCCATCCTTCGTTAAAGGCGCCACAAATACCCTTTCGGGCATCAAGTAATTTATAGGTTATTCCCGGGTGACGGTTTGCAATTTCACGGATCAGTTCGTCGGAATTATCTTCGCTATGATCATCAATAATGATCAGCTCGGTATTGTCATAAGTCTGATCAAGGACCGACCGGATCGCTTCATTGAGGAAATTCCTGTGGTTGTAACAAATGCAAATAATGCTCACTAAGGGCTTATCCATCTAGAATAAAATTCTCCTGTTCAGTGTGATAAGGATCATAAAATAAATTGTATACCGGATCGCATGTGCTGCCGGAAATACCATGATGTTAAGATAAGGCAAAAGTAAATGGACCAGCAAGATATAAAATAAAGCTGAAAATCCCTGCAGACTTATGAAGGTGGCTGTACGGGCCCGGGCGGAAATAATATAGGTCAGAAGGTAAGATAATATGCAGAAAAAATCCCCGATAATTTGCAGAGGCATCAGATCGGCTGCAGGCCTGAAGGAACGGCTGTAAAGCAGGGTAATAAGCGGATACCTTAAAAGAAATACCAGGATCAATCCGGCAATAGTTACTACGGAGACGATCCTGAGTACATCCTTCAGATATTTCCTTAGCTGGTCGGGATCCAGGATCAGAGACGAGATCTGAGGATAATAGATTACACCGACCGTGTTGACAAAAAGCATGGTATATCCATCTGACATTTTTACTATTGCCTGCCAAAGTCCGGTAAGGTTCATTCCGAAATGGCTTATCGACAGTGTCCTCATATAAAATTCCACGGCCTTGCCGAAAACTAATACACTTAATGCCATTAGAATGAACTCTCCGAGTTTTTTGAAATTGCCTGACGGGCGGCTCCTCAATTCCGGTTTTACCAGGTGATGTCTTATAAAATAGTATATGGTAAAAATTATATTTATTGCATTCCCGGCCAGGAGAGATACTAGTGCAATGTTCAGGCCAAAGGTTTCTGTAGCAGCAATTACAGCCATGGCTACTGACAGTGAAGCCACGATATTCAACAGGGCATATTGACGAATGTACCGGTAGGAGAGGATAACAGATAAAAAAAACAGGTTTAATATATAGGCCAGTGCGGAGATGATCAAAATCCACATGAAAGCATGTGAAATAAGCGATGGATTAAAGTACCTGAAAATGTAGCCCCTGAAGAGAAATACTATTATTACGCCAAGAATAAAAAGATACAGGTTTAACCATAGCCCGGTCATGAACAATTCTTTTCTTTCATCGATGCCCGCATTCCTTTTTGAAAGATACCGGATGATCCCCCGGTTGACGCCGTCATTCGGGACCTGGGTAAAAAGTCCTATCAGGTTCTGAAAATGTGCCAGTAAGGTTATTCCTGTTGTTCCGAACTGTAGGGCAAAAAATTTGTTTATGAGAATCCCGCTGATCGTTTTGAATAATGTTGTGTAGAAAGACCAGGAGGATTTTTTGAGGAATTGCCTCATGAACTGAAAATTAGAATTCTATGCGAAAGACCAATCTTCCGGCAGGGATGCCACCGATATGTTCCTTAAAGCGGATGAGCCCCTTTTGCGGTTTGTTATCTATAGAGGAAATGCCCAGGTCAAGAAAGGAATACCGGTTCTTCCGGGCATATTCATATATTCCACTGATAAGAAATACCATCGGACTGAGTTTTTTATAGGCAGGATTGCTGGCAGGGGAAAAATAATATAGAATTTTATCGGTTATCCTTACCATGATAGTTCCGGCAAGAATTTCCCCGCCGGGGGAACTTGTATAAAATAAAAAATAATTTTCCGGGAAAGCTGTAAAGGATTTCACCATGTCGTTTACCGGCATGGAAACGGGAATATTTTTAGCCTGCCTGAATCCGATCATGGCCTGATAGGTTTTTACAAGATCTTCATGGGTACAGATCCTGTTCACAAGATTCTGAACAATACATCTCTTTAACTTCCTATTTTCCATTTTGTTAATCAACCCGTCAAAATTATTTTCTGTAATTGCAATATGATGACTGATATCGTGTGCAACGACTCGGTATCCGGAATGCGAAAGCGCCAGCGCAATAACCGGGCCGTTTACCGGATCATACAATGAAGGATAATGCCGGATCAAAACCGACCGGACTTTCCCCTCCCTGTAAAAATCGGTTATAAAAAGGATGAATTCCCTGATGATATCATAACTCAGCTTTTCTGAAATTTCTATCGACCCGAATGCTCCTTTACCAAGACTGATAACTGATTGACCTGAATGCTGAAAACAGGCTCTGGCACAGGTACTGTTTTTTTTATCATGAAATATAAAAAAGCAATCGCAGGATATATCGGGAAATAATTGAAGAAAGCGCGGATCATTGAACAGAAAACCGGGTTTCCTGTTTCCGGCATTTCCGGGAGATTCATTCACAAAAAATGTAAAATTTCCATCAATCTTTTTTTTCATCAGTCTGTCATTGACCCTGTCGCAAATTTCATAATAATTAATGAAATGCAAGGTGCGCCGTTGTTTTTATAATTTATTCTTAGTTTTGAGGAGACTCTTGGCATGGATACATTTTTGACCATTAAGGATATTTCTTCGGGATCCTACCGTGAATCAGGAAGCAGATTCCTTTCATTTGCCTATCCGGTCGGCAGGGAAGAAGATATAGAAACCATCCTTGAAAACATAAGAAAAGTCTATCACGACGCCACTCATCACTGTTATGCATATATACTTGAAAATGATCCTCCGGTTTTTAAAGCGCATGACGCCGGCGAACCCAGGCATTCCGCCGGGGATCCGATCCTGAATCAGATACGTTCGGCAGGAGTTTATAATGTACTGGTGGTGGTAATCCGATATTTCGGAGGTACAAAACTGGGCATCCCCGGGCTGACCAATGCATACAAACTTGCCGCCAGATCGGCCCTGGAAAATGCGGTAATCATTAAGGCCGTTTCCGGCAAATTGCTGACTATCCGTTTTAATCCGGCCGATACCGGAAGGATTATGGCACTTCTGAAATCCTGTAAATTACTGATCCTGGATTACAGGTTTACCGGTAATAATGAGATTCAATTGAACCTTAAGAAATCAGGAGTATCGGAGTTTCGCGTAAAGCTGAAATCTATTGACGGAATAGAGGTTGCATGACACAATTAAAAACGGCGGCTATTGATAGTCCAGTTGCAAAAGTACAGGCCGATGATCTGAGATTATTGTAAAATATGTACTGTCGCATAAATCAGGTTTTATGCATATGGCCGGAAGGGTATTTTTAAATATTTCATCCGAAACAATAATGTGGTCAAGATGACTGGGCCAGGAGGGGAAGGAGCCGTCCACAGGATCGTTGCGGATGATATCCCCGTCTGCAAAACGGTAATGAATACTGTCGGAAGAAAATTCATAAAAAATATCGGTTCCATCAGAAGGATTAACTTCACGATTGAAATCTCCGAGTATGACCAGGGGTTCTGATCCCAATGAATCGTCAAGGTAAGCCTTGATCTTGTGAAGTGCTGTTTTCCTGCGATATTCATTTTCACTTCCCTCGCAACATTTAAGATGAACATTGATCAGCGTGAATTCATGCTGAAGGGCATCCCTGACGGTAATGAGTAATGGCGGACGGGGAAAGATATAAGGATCATCTTCAAATAAACTCCGGAATGTACCGACTTCCGGGAACTGATTCTTTTTCCACAGGAATGCCAGATTAAGATCCCCCGAGGTATTTATAATTCCCTGGTAATCCGGAAGGCGGCTGAGGAGTTCCTGAAAACCTGCAGTATTCGTTATTTCCTGCAATGCAATCAAATCCGCATCCAGATCCCTGATCAATCCAGAAACATTATCAACGGAAGCATCTCCTTTGCCGGGAAAATCATGAAGGTTCCAGGTAAGGATATCCAGCGTTTTATCGGTAAGGACCGGAAGGCAAATCATGCGATTGTTTTCCCGGGATTGATTTTCTTTAACGCAGGAAGGGAGCATAAAAAGACATACTCCCAGCAACAATGAATTTCTTAATAATTGATACATAGCCTGGTTGTTTAATATTTATCAGGTCATTCTTGCCTGGGTTGAAACCCATCGTTCGGGAATTTCACCTTTCATAGCTTTCTGGTAATCGGAGTAACTGCATGGAACAATACTTTTCCGGTCGAATATTTTTTTTGTCGAAATATTGGGCACTTCGAGCCACCACTTCTCGGAAATTTTACTTTTATAAAATACCATGGATTCGGGATCGCCCGGCATGGAAACGACATATTTCAGGTAATGATTGCTCTTGAAGCTGAAATGGTCTTTCCGGTTATAAAATCCTTCGATGAAATACCACACCATTGTGGCGGCAACAGATGCCGTTTTGTGCAATGTGTCATCCATTTCCGGGTTATATTCAAATATTCCTGCAGCACTGAGTTTCTCGTTGAGTCCGGCGTACCAGCAGATCTGGCAGGCTTCCTCACCGGTAAGGCCGAAAGGCTGCGCATGGGCATTTCCGGGGGCGTCGTCCGATTTAATGGCGGATATATCGAAACTCATCATATCGGCATCACGGATCACCGGTTCCATTTCATATATGTTGTGACGAAGTTTCCCGACCCTGTATGTTTCAAAATACAGTTGTTCCATGACTGCGAGACTCTCATGATCGATCAGGTAACTCTGGTACCCGATCTGGCTGAAATTGAACAGGTAATTGGGCTCGTGCATCAACAGCTTCCGTACATGATCATGGCTTGAATCGTTGAATTCATCATTCCCCATATCGAGCATGGAGTCCACATTCAATACACTGATAAGTTTCCCAAGGTCCTGGTAGGCATAATAAAGCCCAAGGTCAAGGTCATGAGACCCTCCGATCACCAGTGGAAACACTTCTTTGTCGATAAGCATCTGGCAGGCTTCTTTCAGCCGGCTGTATGTATCCTCCAGGGTCTCTCCGTTGCGCAGGTTTCCCAGGTCGAGGATGCGGTAGCGCCCCGTCCCTTTCTTCAGGTGGTAAAGTTTTTTACGGATTTCATCGGCAGCTTCAGAAACTCCCTTATTATTCCTGGAACCCCGGTTCTCGGTAAGACCGATAATGGCTATATCTGCCTGGGTAAAGTCGGGAAATGATTTTCCCGGCAGGTAAATGTTTTTGAAAAATGAATTATTCAGCCTGATGTCCTTGTACAACAGGTCGCTTACGGGTGTAAAAAAAATATTGATTTCCATTGGGGTGTTAATATATGGAAATTACTGCAAAAAATAAAAACAGGTGTGAGACACTTTAAGTTTGCCGGAAGAACTGAAATCAAAAAAATATTATATCTGAAAGAATGCCGTCTTTCAGGCTTCCTTCAGGATCATTTTAAGCAGGGAAGTAAGTGTTGATTTAAGGTTTCTGCGGTCTATAATAAAATCAAGAAATCCATTGTCGAGCAGGAATTCAGAGGTCTGGAACCCTTTGGGAAGATCTTTCCCGATTGTTTCACGGATGACCCTTGGACCTGCAAAACCGATCAATGCACCGGGTTCGGCAATATTAAAATCACCCAGCATGGCATAGGATGCCGTGACCCCTCCTGTTGTAGGATCGGTTAAAAGTGAAATATAAGGAATTTTTGCCTCTGAAAGAAGGGCAAGCTTTGCGGATGTTTTGGCCATCTGCATCAAAGAATAGCCAGCTTCCATCATCCTGGCTCCCCCTGATTTGGAGATGATCAGCATGGGATAATTCTTTTCAAGTGCCACATCAATGGCCCTGGAAATCTTTTCACCGACCACAGAGCCCATGGATCCTCCTATAAAGGTGAAATCCATGCAGGCAATTACGATATGAATATCGTTCATTTTCCCATGGGCTGTCCTGACAGCCTCCTTTAACCCTGTTTTCTGCATGGAATCCGTGATGCGTGAAGGATAGGGTTTGGAATCCACAAAATTCAAAGGATCGGCTGAAACAAGGCTGGCATTGAGCTCAGTGTATTTGTTATTATCAAAAAGGATCTCAAAATATTCCTTGGATCCTATCCTGACATGATAGCCGTCCTCAGGCGATACGTAAGAATTGTTTTTCAACTCCCTCATGTGGATGATCTTTCCGGACGGAGTTTTATACCAAAGGCCATCAGGCATATCCCGCTTATCTTCCGTGGGCGTCTGAATTCCTTTTGTTTTCCTGAGAAACCAAGCCATATTTTTTCTTTTTTGAATCTTAAAAAATGAGGAACCTTATTTTAGTTCTTCGTAATCAACATAATCTCCACCCTGATATCCCTTGCCGGAATGAGATTTTTTATCTTTCTCGGGCTTATAATCTATATGCAGATTACCATCAATAGTTTTTCTTCTGGGTTCCTCCCTTTCCCTGGGCCTTTCGACGCTGGGTTTGAATGGTAAAATGAGAAACCAGTAAATAAGAAAAAATATAAATCCGATATATAATAAGAACTTAAACATTCAACAGGTTTTTTTAACGGCTTAAATAAAGATTCCTGTAGGAATACACCTTCATAAAGTAATCATCCATCAGGTCTTCAATGAAGTAGATGGACTCTCCTGTGGATTTCATTTCCGGTCCCAATTCCTTGTTCACGTCAGGGAACTTTTCAAACGAAAATACTGGTTCCTTGATCGCATATCCCTTTTTGACCGGATTGAAATTAAAATCCGCTAATTTCGATTTTCCCAGCATGACCTTGGTGGCGTAATTTACATAATTTTCCTGATATGCCTTGCATATAAACGGAACAGTTCGGGACGCTCTTGGATTTGCCTCGATAACATATACAATATCATCCTTTATTGCAAATTGAACATTAATCAGTCCTATATTGTTTAACGCTAACGCGATTTTCTTTGTATAAAGTTCAATCTGCTGCATAATCAGGTCACCGAGATTATAAGGCGGCAGAACCGCGTATGAATCCCCGGAATGAATTCCTGCCGGTTCGATATGCTGCATGACGCCTATTATATATACATCTGTGCCGTCGGATATGGCATCCGCCTCGGCTTCAATGGCTCCATCCAGGAAATGATCCAGCAAAACCTTGTTGCCCGGAATATCCTTGAACAGATCCACTACATGTGACTCAAGTTCCTTTTCATTGATGACGATCTTCATGCTTTGCCCGCCCAGAACATACGAAGGCCTGACAAGAAGCGGGAACCCGAGCTCCTTCGAAAGTTCAAGGGCCTGATCCGCGTCTTCAATAACGCCGAATTTCGGATAAGGGATATGAAGGTCTTTCAACAGTCGTGAAAAGCTTCCACGGTCCTCAGCAATATCCAGTGACTCAAAGGATGTGCCTATGATTTTAATGCCGTAACGGCTTAATTTTTCCGCCAGCTTCAACGCCGTTTGTCCACCGAGCTGCACGATAACCCCCACCGGTTTTTCATGCTGGATGATGTCATATATATGTTCCCAGAATACGGGTTCAAAATAAAGCTTATCAGAGACGTCAAAATCCGTTGAGACTGTTTCAGGATTGCAGTTGATCATAATGGTCTCGTAACCTGCTTCCTTGGCGGCAAGGACACCGTGGACACAGGAATAATCAAATTCAATTCCCTGCCCGATCCTGTTCGGCCCGCTGCCCAGGATCACTACCTTTTCTTTTTTGGTGACAACCGAT
The DNA here is from genome assembly GCA_046703645.1 of Cyclobacteriaceae bacterium. Classification (GTDB taxonomy): domain Bacteria; phylum Bacteroidota; class Bacteroidia; order Cytophagales; family Cyclobacteriaceae; genus DATDPY01. Next base: position 11,216 of record JBJKSY010000116.1, on the reverse strand, counting down.
TCATTTTCCGAATCGAAAGTGGAATAGAAATAGGGTGTCTGGGCCTCAAACTCGGCTGCACACGTGTCCACCATTTTAAATACACGCTTGATTCCCAGCTCATTCCTGCGTTTGTAAACCTGGCTTTCAAGACAATGGAGAAGGTGGGCGATCTGCCTGTCAGCATATCCTTTCTCCTTGGCTGTTCGCAGCAAATCGACAGGTATGGTCTCAACCGTATATTTCTCAATATCCTTTTCCAGCATGACAAGCTCGAAGATCTGGTTAAGGAACCATTTATCGATCCTGGTAAGCTGTTCAATGGTTTTAAAGGGGATCCCCAGCTTGAAAGCATCATAAATATGGAAAAGTCTGTTCCAGCTTGGGTGTCCCAGGCTTTTGATGATTGCTTCCCTGTCCTTCAGTTCCCTGCCATCGGCTCCCAGTCCGTTACGCTTAATTTCCAGCGACTGGCAGGCTTTCTGCAAGGCTTCCTGAAAATTCCTGCCTATGCCCATTACTTCGCCCACCGATTTCATTGAAAGTCCCAGCCGCCGGTCGGCCCCTTTGAATTTGTCGAAGTTCCAGCGAGGTATTTTTACGATTACATAATCAAGCGATGGCTCAAAAAAGGCCGATGTTGTCTTCGTGATCTGGTTTTTGATCTCATCGAGGTTATAGCCGATAGCTAGTTTGGCTGCAACCTTGGCAATAGGGTACCCCGTGGCTTTTGAAGCCAGTGCGGAAGACCGCGATACGCGTGGGTTTATCTCAACCCCAATTATCTCGTCATTATCCGGGTTTACAGCAAATTGAACATTACATCCACCGGCAAACTGCCCGATCCCGTTCATCATTTTTATAGCCATATCCCGCATACGCTGGTATACCGTGTCAGGGAGCGTCATTGCGGGGGCCACTGTTATACTATCCCCTGTGTGGACTCCCATGGGATCGAAATTCTCAATGGAACAGATAATAATAACGTTTCCAAGGTTGTCGCGGAGAAGTTCCAGTTCAAACTCCTTCCATCCCATTATACTTTGTTCTACCAGCACCTCATGAATGGGAGAGGTATGAAGACCCTTGGTCAGGGCTGCTTCAAATTCTTCCGGCTTATCCACGAAACCTCCGCCCGATCCGCCAAGGGTAAATGAAGGGCGGATAACAAGGGGAAACCCGATTTCCTGGGCAATTTCCTTCCCTTCAAGTAAGGATGTAGCGGTTTTACCCTTACAGACCTTTATCCCCAGTTCATGCATGCGTAACCGGAACCTTTCCCTGTCTTCAGTGGTCTCAATGGCATTTATGTCCACCCCGATCACCTTGGTCCCGAATTTTTCCCAAATACCCGCATTTTCACAGTCAATGGCCAGATTAAGGGCCGTCTGCCCGCCCATAGTGGGAAGCACTGCATCGATTTTATGTTTTTTCAGGATCTCAACAATGTATTTTTTCTCCAGGGGTTTCAGGTAAACATTATCAGCAGTAACATTATCCGTCATGATCGTGGCAGGGTTCGAATTTATCAGGGTTACCTCGATACCTTCCTCCCTTAGGGAACGGGAAGCCTGGGAACCGGAATAATCGAACTCGCAAGCCTGGCCGATGATGATTGGGCCGCTTCCTATGATCAGAACTGATTTGATGTTGGGATCTTTTGGCATTTATTGGATTTTAAGGTTAAAATTCAAATTCTGGCAAAAATAGTTTTTTTAATTTTAGCAGGACTGTACAAAATGGCTCCATTGAACAAAAAAAAAGGCTCTCCTGAGCCCTTTTCTTTATTTTCCCCATGCAATATTTATTTGGCATCTAATACGGTTCCTGATTTAAACCCCAAAATTAAGATATGATTCGGATAATGGTATAATAATTTTCATGAATCCTTAAATTTTTTCTTGTTATCCGGATTTCATTCTCTCCCGGTCCTGGAATTTCCCGGCATTGTATGACAGGATTCCATCTCAGATTTCCAGTAAAAGCCTTGAAGGATCTTCAAGCAATTGTTTTACCCGTACCAGGAAACTGACACTTTCCCTGCCGTCGATGATCCTGTGATCATAGGACAGGGCCAGGTACATAACCGGCCTGATCACTACCTGACCGTTTTCAGCGACAGGTCTCTCAACAATATTATGCATTCCCAGGATGGCAGCCTGTGGAATATTCAGGATCGGGGTTGAAAGCATGGAACCGAAAACACCTCCGTTGGTAATGGTAAAGGTTCCTCCGGTCATCTCTTCAATCGATAGTTTGTTTTCCCGTGCTTTTCCCGCCAGCCGGGCCACTTCTTTTTCTATTTCAGCGAAACTCAGGGATTCTGCATTCCTGATCACGGGAACAACCAGGCCTTTGGGTGCCGAAACAGCAATGGAGATATCGCAATAATCATGGTAAATTATGTCATCGCCATCTATCATGGCATTCACTGCAGGCCACTCTTTCAGGGCGGTACAACAGGCTTTCGTGAAGAAGGACATGAATCCCAGGCCGACTTCATATTTTTCCTTGAACTGGTCCTTGTATTTTTTACGAAGTTCCATCACCGGGCCCATGTTGACTTCATTAAAGGTAGTCAGCATGGCGGTTTCGTTTTTCGCGACAACCAGTCTTTTCGCCAATGTTCGCCGCAGGGTGCTAAGCTTCACCCTGCGTTCTGACCGGTTATTGGCCGAATGTGAAACCGGAGTTTGCGCCACTTCCTCCTGTATATTTTCTGCCGGCTGTGATTGGAGCGAACTCAGGGCTCTTATGGCATCTTCCTTCATGATCTTTCCGCCCGGACCTGTCCCCGGCACCTTATCAGCCGGGATCTTATTTTCTTCGAGTATCCTTGCAGCTACCGGGGAAGGATGGCTTTTAACGGCTTTTTCACTAACCTGATACACTTCCGTCTGTTTTTTTTCAGTCTTACCCGTAGAATCCCCGGAAGTTTGCACCGGTGCGGAAGATTCCTCGATCACACACAAAACGGCCCCGATCGGGAGGGTGGTCCCTTGTTTAACCTTTATTCTCAGGATCCCGTTAGCCTCGGCAGTAAGTTCGAAGGTGGCTTTTTCTGATTCTATTTCGGCGATGACCTCATCCAGGGCAACGAAGTCGCCATCCTTTTTCAGCCACGAGGCAATGGTAACCTCGGTGATGGACTCACCGACAGCCGGCACCTTCATCTCGATCTTTTTCCCTGTAATGCCGGAAGTGGATTCTTTTAAATTGCCGGCTTTGGGAGTTACTTCGTTCTTTGAAGATTTACTGCCGGGTCTTGATTTCGCATCCGGTTCTATGGTAGCTACTACAGAGCCGACAGCGACAGTTTCCCCTTCCCTGGTGATAATCTTCAGGATCCCGTTTGTTTCGGCATTAAGTTCGAAGGTGGCCTTTTCCGATTCCAGTTCGCATATTACTTCATCCATTTCTACGGATTCACCGTCTTTCTTGTACCATGTCGAAATGGTCACTTCAGTTATTGATTCACCGACAGAAGGTATCTTGATTTCAAATGACATCTTGAGAATAAGTTTTAAAAAGTAAAGGATTTTTTAATGATTTCTGATTGTTCATGTTCATGGATCTTATGATAGCCCGTGGCCGGAGAGGCACTGGCTTTCCGTGAAATATAAGATTTGATCCTGTCGCCAAACATCCGGTTCATGAAGCTCAGGGGACCCATATTTTCCGGCTCTTCCTGCACCCAGACCACTTCCGCCTTCTTGTATGAATTCAGCATACTTTCCAGTTGAAGCTTCGGGAATGGATATAATTGTTCCACCCTTACAAGGGCTATGTCTTTCCTGTTGCCGGAGACTTGTTCGTGTTGCAGGTCATAGAATATTTTACCTGAACAAAGAATAACCCGGGTTACTTTCTTTTTATCGGCAAATGAATCATCGATTATTTCACGGAATTTTCCCCTGGTGAATTCCGTAACCGGGGATATTACCTGAGGGTGACGGAGAAGGGATTTCGGCGACATCACGATACAGGGTTTCCTGAAATTCCAGGTGACCTGTCGCCTTAACAGGTGGAAGATATTGGCAGGTGTAGTTACATTGGCTACTATTATATTATATTCCGCTGCCAGTTGCAGGTAACGTTCGGGCCGTGCATTGGAATGCTCTGCACCCTGGCCTTCATAACCATGGGGAAGCAGGAGCACAAGACCGTTCATCCGCTGCCATTTGCTTTCGGCACTGGTAACGAACTGATCAATCATTACCTGGGCACCGTTAGCGAAATCCCCGAACTGGGCCTCCCAGATCACAAGGGCTTTCGGGGTGGCCATGGCATATCCATATTCAAATCCGAGAACGGCATATTCTGACAACGGACTGTTGAATATCCGGAATTTTTCCTGCGTTTTGCTAAGGTTGCAGATATTGCAGTAAGGTTCATTTGTCTCGGCATCGAAAATTATTGCATGCCGGTGAGAGAATGTTCCTCGTTTTACATCCTGCCCCGACATCCTGACGATTGTCCCTTCCAGAAGAAGCGATCCGTAAGCCATTAATTCGGCATCCGCCCAGGTAAGCATTTCGCGTTCAAAGAAATCCGCTTTTCGTTCTTTGATCAGCTTATCGGTCTGTTTTAGAAGCTTAAAGCCTTTCGGGATGGTTGATAAGGATTTTCCGATCAGATCCACGGTTTTTTCATCGATGGAGGTATCGGGGGATTCGTTAAATTCCGAAGGTTCAGGTTTTACCATTTTTTGCCATTCTTCCTCTATTTTCTGAGGCCGGTACGGCAAAGGATGCTGCTTTACCTGGTTAAGGCGGTCCTGAAGGAGATTCCTGAATTCCGTATCCATGTTCTTTGCAAGCTCGGCATCCAGGTCGCCACGTGCAACAAGCCTTTTGGTGTATACTTCCCTGGGATTGGGATGCCTGGCGATAAGGTTATATAGGATAGGCTGGGTAAATTTCGGCTCATCCGCTTCATTGTGCCCGTGCCTGCGGTAACAGAGAAGGTCAAGGTAAATATCCTTTTTAAAGGTCTGCCTGAATTCCACGGCAAGACGTGCCGCAAAGATCACGGCCTCCGGGTCATCTCCGTTAATGTGAAGAACGGGTGCATCAACGATCTTAGCAATATCCGTACAGTAAATGCTGGATCTGGCATCGTCGTAATTGGTGGTGAATCCGACCTGGTTGTTTATCACGAAATGGATGGTGCCGCCCAGCCGGTAACCTTCGAGGTTGGTCATCTGGGCAGTTTCATAGACAATTCCCTGTCCTGCAATGGCCGCATCCCCGTGGATCAGGATAGGAAGAGCCATATTTTCATCGCCACGGTATTCATCATCGATCTGCCCCCTTGTATATCCCAGTACAACCGGATCAATGGCTTCAAGGTGGGAAGGATTCGGCGCAAGTTTCAGGTAAAGTTTTTTCTGATTCAGCGTACTGTATTCGGAAGTATAACCTTTGTGATATTTTACATCGCCATCGCCAAAGGTCAGGTCGGGGGTGGTGTTTTCCTCGAATTCACTGAATACTTCCTCGTAAGTCTTGCCGATGATATTTGCCAGCACATTCAGCCTTCCGCGGTGTGCCATGCCGATGATGACCTCTTTCACCCCGAAATCGGCGGCCAGGTTGATGATAACATCCAGCGCCGGGATTGTATTTTCGCCTCCTTCAAGCGAAAATCGTTTTTGGCCTATATATTTTGTGTGAAGGAAATTCTCGAATACAACTGCTTCATTGAGCATTTTAAGGATCCGTTGCTTTTCTTCCTGTGACGGGTTGAAATGAAGGAATTCATGCTCGGCTTTCTTCTTGAACCAATCCTGAATCTCATGATCCCGGATGAACATATACTCGAACCCGATAGGTCCAAGGTAAACTTTATTCAGCGTATCGATTATATTGCGAAGGGAAGTACGGCCCAGGCCCAACCGTTTCCCGACATCAAATTCATGGTCCAGATCTGATTCGGACAAGCTGAAATCTTCCAGGTCAAGGTTTACCTTATGTTTTCGCCTGGGACGTATCGGGTTCGTGTCGGATTTCAGGTGTCCACGGGTCCTGTATGCATAAATAAGTTCCCTGACCCGCGTTTCCTTGCCGACCTCATCGGCGATCTCTTCTTCTACATGTCCGTTTCCGTTTGTTTTTTTTGGCGCGATGGCAGGATTAAAACTCAGAGAAAAATCAAATCCTTCAAAGAATTTCTGCCAGCCGGGGTCTATGGATGCCGGATCCTTTTTGTAATTTTTGTATAATTCCTCGATATAGGCTGCTTCAGCATTCGAGATATAAGAAAATCGATCCATCTTTATGCTATAAATTCATCAAAAGTAAACCCGGTAATTTAAATATAAAAATCGTATAAGCGATTAAACAATTTCATTATTTTATAGAAATTTGGCATTAAATTAAAGAATTTGGCTTTGAGCACTGTGGAAATGGCGATGTGATCAGCTAATATTATTCCGTTAAAAATTATTAAAATATTCTAAAACAGTCCCGCATGTTGATAAAAACCTACGAGGTTCATCCGGGGTAAAGTAGCGGGGAATATTCAGGAATCTATGAAATACGGTTATAAACAATTTTGAGAACCGGGCCGGGTGGATATTTTAATAATTTATTCGTATCGTTTCCTGCTTACATAAAAAGGTATAAATTTGCGTTCTTTTAAAAAAACGGACGAGATCCAAAAATAAAACCAAATGTCAGTAAAAATCAGATTAGCGCGTCGCGGACGCAAAAAGCTGGCCATGTACGATGTGGTTGTCGCACAAAGCCGGTCACCGCGTGACGGTGTATTTATAGAAAAATTAGGAGTTTACAATCCTCTCACAAATCCTGCCACGATCAATATCAATGAAGGCAAGGCGTTGGATTGGTTAATGAAAGGTGCACAGCCGACCGATACGGTCAGGGCAATGCTTTCCTACAAAGGAGTGCTGATCAGAAAGCATTTGCAGGTAGGGGTGATCAAAGGAGCAATAACCCAGGAGGAGGCCGACAAGCGTTTCGAAGAATGGAAGAAAACCAAGGAAAATAAGATCCAGGCAAAAATTGACAAACTGGCGAACGATCAGGAAACTTCCAGGAAAGACCGCCATGAAAAGGAAACCAAGATCAACGAAAACCGGGCTGCTGCCTTAAGGCAGAAACAGGTTGCCCTGCAGAAAGAGGAAGCGGCAAAACAAAAAGCTGAAGAATCAGCACCGGTTCAGGAACCTGAAGCAACCGTTGAAAATCCCGCAGAAAATACAATAGAAAACCAGGCTGCACCGGAAGAGGCCATATCCTCACATGAGGCTTCCACGGAAACATCCGAACAGGATTCCGCATCCGGTGATTCAGGAAATGAGTCTGGCGGGGAACAAGACAAAGCATCAGAATAATCCGCAATTTCCCTGATGAATATTAATTCATGCTTTGAATTAGGGCATGTAATTAAAGTACATGGCGTCAAAGGGGAGGTCCTGGTATTTCTTGATGCAGATCAGCCGGAAAGATACGAAGATCTGGGATCCCTGTTTCTGGAAATTGACGGTAAGCTTGTCCCTTATTTTATACGAAAGATCAAATTACAGGGGAATGACGCCATCGTCTCTTTCGAAGATGTACAGGGAATTGAACAAGCCCGCAAATTGGTTTCCTGCCGGCTATTCCTGCCTTTAAAATTTTTACCCGACCTGGGTGACCGGCAATTTTACCTTCATGAAATCGTCGGATATAGGGTCATCGATGAAAAAGCAGGACAACTGGGCAAGATTAAGTCTATCTATGACGCCAACGGCAACCGGCTTATAGGGGTGGATTATAAGGGAAAGGAAATTTTAATTCCCCTTAACGATGATTTTATTATCCGCACCGACAAAGTCAATAAGGAGCTTTTAATGAATCTCCCCGAAGGTTTGCTTGATATCTAATCGGCATTTCCGGTCACAGAAGGCAGGTAGGATCTGGTTCATGAATATACAAAATCACTTTTATATGCCCGGGAATAATATGATATCGCCAAACCGGGTTCGGTAAAAAAAGAGCCGGTTCAGGATAGTTACTTATGATCTCCTCACAATTCAAAGGATTCTGCTATCTTTAGCGATATTGTCATTAGCCGGAAATTATAACGGTTTTATTCATTTTATGCGAATCGATATTCTCACCACCCTGCCGGGTTTGCTGGAAGGACCTTTCCGCGAGTCGATCATAAAAAGGGCCATGGAACGAAAACTGGCTGAAATAAATATTATCAATATAAGGGATTACAGTACCGGTAAGCATAAGCGGACCGATGATTATCCTTATGGCGGAGGTGCAGGCATGGTCATGATGGTTGAGCCGGTCGCCCGTTGCATCCGGAGCCTGGAGGAAGCGAGAAAATATGATGAGATTATATATCTGTGTCCGGACGGCCAGCTTTTTACGCAGCCGGTCGCCAACGAATTATCCCTTAAAAAGAACCTGATACTCCTGTGCGGGCATTACAAAGGCATTGATGAACGGATCCGGGAACATTTGATCACCCGGGAGATCAGCATCGGGAACTATGTTTTATCAGGAGGGGAACTGGCGGCTGCCGTGGTCACGGATGCCGTTATCAGGCTTCTCCCTGGAGCCATAAATGATGAAACTTCCGCATTATCCGACTCATTCCAGGACGGCCTTGTGGCCCCTCCTTCCTACACCCGGCCTGAAGTTTTTGAAGGGCATAAAGTGCCTGAAATTCTGCTTTCCGGCGATCAGAAAAAAATTGACGAATGGCGTTTTGAAAATGCCCTTAAAAGGACCAACAAGAGGAGGCCCCGGCTTTACAGGCAATGGAAAGGAAAAGAAAATAAAAGTAAATGATCCCTGTGTATTAAACCGGAATTGCATATATTTGCACTCCGTTTTTGACCCTACAATAATGAGCCATAAACTTAAAGAATTCGAAAAAGACCTTCTTGCCAGGAAAGCTGATTTCCCGGATTTTAAGGCAGGAGATACCATTGATGTACATGTGAAAATCAGTGAGGGAAATAAGGAAAGGATACAGCAGTTCCAGGGTATCGTAGTACAGCGCAGGAACCAGAATTCCGCCGGCGAAACCTTTACCGTCAGAAAGATTTCGAACGGGGTGGGCGTTGAAAGGATATTTCCGATCCTTTCGCCGACCATCGACAAGATCGAACTTGTAAGAAAGGGAAGCGTAAGGCGGGCCCGTTTATTCTACCTCCGCGGAAAGCAGGGTAAAGCTGCCAGGATCAAGGAGAAGATCGTTTAAAATTAAATCATTCAACATATTGACCGGTCTTCCACCGGTCTTTTTTTTGTACTTTTGAGTCGTTAATCTAAAGATGACTATCCAATTTCAAAAATACCAGGGCACGGGCAACGATTTCGTCATGATCGATGACAGGAAGATGCTATTTCCGGAAAATGACCTTGCCCTGGTAAAGAGGCTTTGCGACAGGAAATTCGGTATCGGCGCCGACGGACTTATCCTGATCCGCAGTCATGAGGGCTTTGATTTCGAAATGATCTATTATAATTCCGACGGTACCCAGAGTCTTTGCGGGAACGGAAGCCGGTGTGCTGTCAGGTTTGCCAATGCGGAAGGGGCTTGCGGAAATACCCCCAGGTTTCTCACTATTGAAGGGGAACTTTCGGCCCGTATAGAAAATTCACAGGTTCACCTTCGTATGCCGGATGTGGAAGGAGTTAAACATGTGGGAGCGGACCTTTTCATCAACACGGGATCGCCTCATTACATACGTTATGTGAGTGCCGTTGAAAAATTTGATGTTTACAATGAAGGTCGTTCCATCCGCTACAGCGGATTATATGGCGAAAGAGGTACCAATGTAAACTTCGTGGAAACCAGCGGACAAGGAAAGATCTTCGTGAGGACATATGAAAGGGGTGTGGAAAATGAAACCCTTTCCTGCGGAACAGGCGTGACCGCCTGTGCCCTTGCTCATGGTCTTATGGGACACTCCAGCCCCGTTATTGTTGAAACCCTGGGTGGGACCTTGTCGGTAAGCTTCAGGAAAAAGGACGATGGTAGTTTTACGGATGTCTACCTTACAGGTCCCGCCGAAAAGATTTTTCAGGGTATGATTGACCTTTGATTTTTTTTCTTGTTTGGCCAAGGGAACGGTCTTTCCCGATAAATATGACTTCCGGGTATATAACCGGAATAAGAAATACTGAATTCATTTTTATTCAGTACCCCTTGTAAATCAAATTATTACATTAAGGTTTTTTAACATTTGTATTATCAGATTTATTTGATGCATAATATAAAATTGTTACATTCAATCACCTAAATACATCATTCAATCAATTTATTATCAATCATGAAAAAATTAATACTCTTATTATCCGTTTCCCTGTTTTTTACATTCGTGGCTAATGCACAGAATTTTAAACCTGTTAAAATAGGTTTTTCGCTGGGATATACAGTACCCAGTGACGGGGGTGGGGGAATCCTGGCAGATTTTGAACCGGCCTACCGCATAAACGATCAGATAGCTGTCGGCTTGCGGGTTGAGGTAGCAACCATGATCAGGAATATTGTCGGAGTATCTCAGGCAAACATTTCCGCCAACGGGTCATATACCATCAATGGGATTTATTATTTGATGAATTCCGATTTCCGGCCCTATGTCGGACTGGGACTTGGATTATATTCCCTGGCGTCTTTTTCTTTGAACTCCAGTACCGTAACAGCAGCAATAGGGGCTTCCAATGAATTCGGATTCTATCCGAGAGTGGGCGTCGATATCGGTCATTTTAATTTCAACCTGGATTATAACATTATACCCAGCACTCCTGCCCAGGTTATAATCAGTTCAAATACTTCCGATGTAAAGATCAAAAACAGTTTTCTAGGTATAAGGGTAGGCTTCTTCCTGTTCGGGGGAAAGAAAAAATAAGGTTAAGCTTTATATAGGAAAAATTATCCTGAAATGAATATTATCCCCGGGCTTGTTCCGGGTTTTTTATGTCGGATTTGAGTACCCCCAAAAAATAGTCTCACGTAATGAATAAACTGCGGTAAGTAGCACCCTGTCAATCTTCCGCCATTCCAACTTTCTCATCGTCCTAAGACGCCATCCACTATAATTAAAAAATTAAAAAATCCTTTGACGGGAAGCATTAATTGATAATTTTATACATCTTTTTTAAACTAATTTTTTTATATATGAAAATCACAGCTATTGCCTTTGTTTTACTTTCGCTGAACTTTACATGTTCTTACGCACAAACTTCATTAGTTAAAGATACCTATAC
>JBJKSY010000115.1:0-3189 GCA_046703645.1 Cyclobacteriaceae bacterium | reverse complement strand
CCGAAACCGTCATTTCCCGAAAACCCCGAAAAGGAATCCTGGAGCAAATGGAACTGGCACGATGTGGTTGCCGACTGGAACTGGGACGGATATGAAAACAGATCCCTGGGAATTGAAGTATATTCTGACTGTGAAAAGGTTGAATTATTCCTAAACGGGAAATCATTGGGAGCCAAAACCAACAGTGCTGCAAACCGCTTTATCCTCCACTGGGAAATTCCCTATCAGCCGGGAGCATTAAAGGCCGTTGGATATGAAAAGAAAAAAGCAGTTGCCGTCAATGAACTTCAGACAGCGGGAAATATCGACCGGATTAAACTTACAGCCGATCGTGCGAAAATCAATGCAGACGGGGAGGACCTTTCCTATATTACCGTGGAACTGACCAACGCCAAAGGCATCAGGAATCCTAAAGCTGAAAACCTGGTCAGGTTTGAGATCTCAGGCCCCGGAACCATTGTCGGGGTGGGCAATGCAAACCCGGTAAGCCTGGAAAGTTATACCCTGCCCCGGCGGAAAGCCTGGAAAGGAAGATGCCTGGTTATAATTAAGTCGACCCCTGAGCCGGGAACGATAAACCTGAAAGCAACCGCTGAAGGCCTGGCTCCGGCAGAAATTCAGATCGTTACGGCAAAATAATTATTGCTTGAGAGCAGCTTTCGAAAAAAGGTAATCCGGTATGTTTTGATTGAATTTTATATCGGTCATGATGAATTTGGTGCCATCACCGTCTTTCAGCATATCCTTGTAAACAAATGTAGTCGGGAACCACCTTCCTTCCACAAGTTTTACATCGCTGAGTTCCATTCTTTTGAGAAGCTGTCCGCTTTTTGCATAAAGCTCCTCTTTCAAGGGTACGTATCTTTCCTGGTCGATCCAGACCTTTCTTGAAGCATACGCGACATCCTGCACCCTGGCCGTAAGCTGGATGACCCAGGTATTCCTGTCGCCGATCATTTCTTTCCCGGTAACTTTCGCGTCATAAACATCGGTGAGTTTCCTGTCGTCCATCATATCCTCATAGGAAAGATCCGATCCCATCACAGACTGGCGCAGCATGTTCCCGGAGATCTGAATGGTTCGGTCGGTGGATGGGGAATAAATCCAAAGCATGTCATCCAGTTTCAGCATCTTGGTCCCTTTTTCCCTGGCCGGTGAAAGGTATTCTGTAAATGATTTGGAATCACCCTGGGACCATGTTTTGGAGGTGATGGTCCGGGTTGCCCTGCGCCCGTTAATGATCATGGTGGATTCGAAGATCCTGTTTTTCGAGGACATGTTCTGATCTACCTTGTCAAGGATCTCATTAGCATTCTGGGCAAGGGCCGAGCCGGCCAGAAAGATTGTTAGAATTATGAGAATATTTTTCATCATTTAATAAGTTTTCTGAAAATTGGAAGAATGAGAGAATGGAAGGATGGAGGGATGGGTGAATGGAAGATTGGATAATTGCAGCGGGTATCCGGACCATTTTTCCATCTTTCCAATATTCCATTCTTCCATTAAGCCATCCTAAGCTTCCAGTTCCTTAAACAACTGGGAAGTTTTTCTTTTATAGATCCCGATGCCTGACAACATGGTACCGACAACGGTTGAGATCACGCCCGGAATATAACCGATATAGAAATCCGCAGACGTAATACGTGCATGAACGACATTGGGCATCATCACGGCAGAAGTCGAATTCTTCGTGAATTCTGCAATGCTGAAACCATATTTCTGTAATAACCATGCAAATCCCAGGCCAACGGCAGTACCGATTATCGTTCCTGCAATGCCTATCATGACCGATTCATAAATCATGGTTTTGTATACATGACCTTTTTCCTCGCCGATGGCAAGCCTCACACCGATCTCACCATAACGTCTCAGACCGCCCAGCAATCCTGCATTCCAGAGAACAAGTGACATGGCAACCATGAATATCAGGGTTATGATGGCTCCCATATTTTTTGACATTTCGATATACACCGACATACTATCTTCATCCCGTAAGGAAACCATGACCGGCTCAAACTGGTTACCGGTATCAGGAAATATTTTTTTGAACTTCTCCACCACGGGCTTCGCGAAGGCATCATCATAATAACCCTCGGGGAAAAATCCGAGAATTTCACCTGCGGCATCCTTCATGTCAAGCGCTTTTCTTACATCACTGAGATCGGCTATCACCGTTCCTCGATCCATAGCCGTTGTTCCGAAACGCACCGTTCCGGAAACCATGAAGTTATAAAAGGTCATTTCGCCGAACATGGTGGAGCCGATAAACGTAACCGTATCACCCGGATTAACGCCAAGTTTCCTTGAAAAATCATCGCTCAATAATATTTCGCCCTGCCTGGATGGCAAATGACCCTGCACCAGTGAGTTCCTGAGATTCAGCCGGTTTATTTCTTTAGTATTTGGCGATAGAAGGTCTATTCCTAATCCCATCGCCGGGCCCTGGCTTCTCGTTTCGCCCTTGCTGTCGGGGGCATCGATCAATCCCCCGAACCGGATCCTGTCAGCCCAGTCCATATCCGGAAATGCACTGTCAAGCCTTGCATTGATCGTATCAACCCCCAGCAAAGCAAGATCATTGGGCACCTGGTCCGAATTCTCAGCATAGGCTTTCGACATGACCTTTACATGGCCGTCTGAAAACCTTGCCGTCTGTTCGACCATGTCTCCCATGAGCCCGGTCACGTAAGCATGCATAAAGACTGAAAGCATCACGCCGATGGCAACGACTATAACCGGCAACCGGCTCCTGCTTTTATCTCGTAACAGTCCTTTTAATAAAAATCGTATCATTGTAATTTCCCCCTTAATGCTTCGGTTGGATTCATTTTCGCTATTTTCCTCGATGGCAGATAACTTACCACGGCCGTGGTCATAAATACAATAAATGTGGTTGTAACGATCAGGCCGACACTGTAAACAGGATAAAGTGTATTCGCAAGTGTAATGCCGTACTTGCTGTAGTTTCCAGGGAATGATATCCCGGTTCTTGCCTGCCAGATGAATAACGGTATCCCGTATACTGCTGCCGTTATCGCAGCCAGAATAGCATGCATCGCCCCCTCAACAGTAAACAAACCGACTACCTGGTGCCTTGTATTTCCCAGGGCATTATAAGTTCCGATCTCCTTCTGCCTCCTGAATATGGAAAGTACCTGGGTATCGAAAATCGCCAGCATGGCCAGCAAT
>JBJKSY010000114.1:0-3636 GCA_046703645.1 Cyclobacteriaceae bacterium | reverse complement strand
TGTAACTCATGCCGTCAAAGCCAGGTATTTTTCTAAACGATTGTGCATCATTCCATGAATGAATTTCCGGGAGATTACGGATGATCCTGATTTCGGCCGGATACCAGGCATGGGATTTATGGTAATGCCGGTAATCTCCCCAGAAATGGTAATAATTAAAAAGAAAACCTTCCACATCGGGCCGATCCAAATACCTGTAACAGGCTTCCCTGATCAGGTCAATAAATTTTTCATGGATCACCTCATCACTTTGCAGGTATAAGAGCCAGTCGCCCGTACATTGATCTTTTGCCAGATCAGTCTGGTGAGCATATTCGGTCCCATTCGGGTAACGGTCCAGTTCCCAAACCGTGTCGATGATTTTAATTTTTGGAGAATCAATGCTTTCAATTTGTTTTCTTGTTTCATCGCCGGCCCCCCCCCTTCCAATCGCAACAACAAATTCATCAACCAGGTCGAGCACTGACTGAATGGAAGGTTTTACAGGGTAATACAATAATGAAGCATTTCTCACAAATGAAAATCCGCTGATCCTCATAAAATAATTCTGATTAAATATTGTTCACAATAACGTTTTATCATCTTTTCCCCATACTTTCTGTCATCAGGGTCAAATTGGATATTTCCGCATAGATCGCAGGTGCCTGTTTATCGGTAGTAAAATTTTCAAGGAATCTAAGTTTTGCATTGGCCCCCATTTTCTTTAATATTTCCTTGTTTTCAGAATATTTTAAAATACTAAAGGCCGCTAGTTGAATATCAAAATCATCGAGTAATATCCCGGAATTTTCATTAATAAATTCAGTCACACCCCCGGATTGCCTGAAAGCAAGCACCGGTATGGAGTGTCTGGCACTTTCCAGCATAACCAGGGGAAACGGATCCTCCCTGGAGGCAAGGAAAAAAAGGTCAAAGATCCCATAATATCCGCTTGGGTTATCAGCAGGCCCTGTGAAAAACACATAATTCTTAAGACTATGCTTGACAAGGAATTGTTCAATAATTTTTTCCCTTCCATGACCGAACTCCCCAACCCATAGAAACCTTACATCCCTCATTCGATGTACATTGATTATGAGATCGGCCACCTGAAGGAAGATGTCAAATCCTTTCCGGTAATCAACAAACCCTACAGATCCCACAACAAAAACTTTTTTATTATTAATTTCATCAGGCAATCCGTTAAGAATCTCTCCCGGCAATTCGACCGGAGTTATAAATTCATGGATTACCTTGAACTTATTTTCCGGGACACGGTGATTTTCTGCGAATTCTTCTTTTACCCGGCAAGAAGCGGCAATAAAGAGATCCGTATTTTCCAACACACAGCTCAGGTTTTTCATGCCCAGCGATTTAATAACTCCCTGCATTTCATGAAGATGGGTAATAACCTTAGCATGGTAATGCTTCCTGATATATTGTGTTAATTCCCCATTGGCGATAGTATTGCTGTAGACCAGGGTTATCCTTTCCGGCAAAAATTTCCGGATTCGTTTTAAAGAAGTTGACCTAAACCTGAATTTTCGAAGTATCCCCCGGAAGGTCTTTTTTTTTATTTTAGGAGATAAAATAAGGGTTGGAGCCAATGCCCTGAAATCACCATCGAGTTCGCCACCCTTGTTTATCAGTATCCAATATTTGAATTCCGCATGATCCTTAAGCCATCTCAGAAGGTTTAGAAGAACCATGGGAGCGCCCGTCCTTGAACTTTCATGGCAAATAAACAGAATGGAACTATTTTTCAAATCATTAGACATTTACCTCTGAACAATTTAACTTTCATCGCCTGATATTTTGGGAGGCAAAAAATAATCAGCGATTTTATCAGTTTTAAATATTATTTTGGAAGACATCGGGGTTATCATACTGAACTACAATTCAAGCGAATTAACAATTAATTGCGTTAATTCCATCATTGAACATTCAAAATCCTCCTTAAAATACAGTATTGTTATTGTGGATAATAATTCACGGAATGAAGAATTTGTAAAACTGGATGAATTAAAGAGCACCGGGGGCCTATCCATTATCCGTAATGAAAGAAATCAGGGTTTCGGAGGCGGGATCATGACAGGTGTAGAAGCATGTAACTCAAAATATTATTTTTTCCTGAACAATGACACGCTGCTTCTTAATGATAACATCAAGCTACTATTTGATTTTATGGAAAGAACGCCTAATGCCGGGGTCTGTGCCGGCCAAATGTTCGATCCTGATCTAAAGCCAGGTATAAATTTTAACTATATCCCCGACTTGAAGTTGAAACTCCTCGGTTCAGGACTTTTAAGAATATTCAGCAAAAAAAAATATCCTAAAAAGGGAGCACGATTTAAAGATCCGGTAGAAGTTCCCGTTTTGAACGGGAGTTCTCTATTTGTACGTGCAAGTATATTTCTTGAGGTAGGGGGATTCGACCCGGAATTCTTTTTGTATTGTGAGGAAGAGGACCTGGCAATCCGTATGAAAAAGGCCGGTTTTTACAGTTATCTGGTTCCTGAAGCCCAGCATATCCATTTTCAGGGACAAAGCTCAATGAGCGGGAATAAGATCAATTACCCTTATCTTAAGGAATTCTATATCTCACAACACTACCTTTACCTGAAGCATTTTGGAAAATCTGCAGCTATGATCTGGCGAATAACCCAGTTTTTCCGGAGTTTGCGTAAATTCTATATTCATTCAGACTATATCAGACTGGCATTCATAATACTTCTCGATCCTTCCCTTAAAAACAGCCTTCGTCACCAGGAAGGCAGGGAACAGGAGATTAGAGCATGACTTTCCAGTTATAGGCTACCCCAGCGATAAAACCGAAATTGTGATATATCTGGCCGAAGTCGTAGCCGAAACCCAGGTGGAATCCGAAGTTTTTCAGGTTCTCATTTTTATAATCCGCTTCCAATAAGGAATACCACTGGATTTTACTTCCTTTCCAATACCAGCTATAATTAGGATCAACGGCAATGCCTCCCCAGCTATATCTGCCGCCATATTCCTGCCAGTTCCCGAGATTTTTGGTATAGGTGATCATCATTCGGTAGTTAAAATTCCGGGAAATGTATCCTTCGATTCCCATATGATGGATAGTCAACCGGTTATCTACGATATAATTTCCCGGATCCGTGTATCCTGTCATTCTTTTCAATTCCGGCTTTGTAATAAAAAGGGAAGTCCCGATGATTTTATCATAATAGATATCCCTGTATTGTGCCTGGTTGTAATAATCGACCCTACCTCCGAAAAGATAGCCATGATTGGTATAAGCCTGGAGAAAAGATCGCCATTCTATTTCCGTATTCAGGTTGCTGACAGGGTAACCGAGGGCAGAATAATAATTTTTAAGCCATACCCTGTCTGAGGCCTTCCAGGGTTCCCGAATCTTTCCGTCCACCACAGGGTCGGGAAGGCCCAGCCCCCCCTGTTGTGATGTAAAATCATATTCATAAGTAAAGCCTGATATGATCCTTTTTTTGTCATCCTTTATATTAATTCCGGTAAAGAAATCCATGTTCCTGCTGAAATTATTTTCCAGGCCGGTCCGGTCGGTGATGGGTATCTGGTAATAATACGTAAAATGATAATCACTTATCCTGCCTGAAAGCCCGAACTCAACGAGCCCAAGATGCTCTCCATAAA
>JBJKSY010000113.1:0-4486 GCA_046703645.1 Cyclobacteriaceae bacterium | reverse complement strand
TATGTGCGCTGGAATGATGTAACCATTGCACAGGCATCAGGTATCAACCAGGCATTTCCTCAGGGAACACAGCAAAATTACATGGAAAATTTCACCTATGTGCCCTCTGAGAAAATGATGGGCGCCGAACCCTATAAGAATTTTCCGGTCCGTTACGGGGTTTTTGCAAAAAACCTGGTCTGGGATGTCATGTCCTTTGAAGTTTTCGCATGGACTTACTATGATTCCCTGCAGCTCAACATTCCATTTGTCGCCAGGGAGATCAACGGGAAAGTAAATCTTGAAGACCTGGGCACTTTTGAGAATAAAAATATCACTTTGACATGGACAGGAATTTCCATCATGAATACTAAACCCTGTGCAGTAATTGCATTCACGGCTATGGATAACCCTATTGATTTTAAGTCGGACTTCATGTCCGCAAAAGGTTGCAGCACTTACTGGGGGACCGTATGGCTGTCTCTCCTGGATAAACAAATAGAGCATGGTGTTTTATATGAAAGTGTAAATATGGATATGAAAATACAGGGGCAGGAAAAAAGCCAGTTGACCAATACAAGCAGAGCCATAGAATTTACTAAATTGCCTCAGCATTGATCCCATGAAAACCCGCGGACTTATCGATCTCTATCTGCCCAGGAAAGTAGCTTACCATGTTAAAATGATTATTGGCAGTGCATTGGTCACTGCCTTTCTCAACCTTATAAAAGGGATCGGGATTTATGGATACGATACTCCGGCTATCTTTTTTCTGTTTCTTATCCAGTTTGAAATCTATATCTGGATCGGCACAAGATTTTTCAATGTAGGATCAACTGTTCCGGTTAACAGGTTCCTCAGAAGGATCATCTTAAGACTCATAATTTTTTACATTCTCGTTGTGTTCATTGCCGCTTTTATCATGGTTTCATTTAATTACCTGATTTACTGGTATCAGGGAATGGATACAACGCATCTTCTGCCTGATCTTTTAAACCGGGAATCCAGGGGGTTCATAATCGGATTCTCTGGCGGGGTCTTATTCGGAACGCTTGTCTTTTTTTATTTTCAATGGCTCGACGCATTGAAAAGGGAACAGAAACTGACCGAGGATAAGCTGATCTTCAGGTATGAAACCCTCAAAAACCAGGTAAGGCCCCATTTCCTGTTCAACAGCCTCAATACGCTTTCTTCACTGGTAACCGGTAATATTCAGGCTGAGGGATTCATCCAGAAGCTATCGGGTCTTTACAGGTATATGCTGGATAACCTTGAAAAGGACAAGGTAAACCTGGAAGAGGAACTTTCTCTAGCCAGGGATTATTTTTTTCTCCGGCAGATACGGGACGGCGACAAGA
The DNA here is from genome assembly GCA_046703645.1 of Cyclobacteriaceae bacterium. Lineage (GTDB taxonomy): Bacteria > Bacteroidota > Bacteroidia > Cytophagales > Cyclobacteriaceae > DATDPY01. Next base: position 3,149 of record JBJKSY010000113.1, on the reverse strand, counting down.
TTTCCCTTCAGATGGAACCGCAGACTATGGGCGGATATTATATCCTTCCGGTTTCCCTCCAGATCCTGATTGAAAATGCATTGAAGCATAATTCCGCTACAAGGGAGAGTCCGTTAAAGATCATCATCCGACTTGAAGAACATGACTATATTTCGGTGTCAAACAACCTGCAGAAAAAAATGAACCTTGAAAAATCCGGCGGACTTGGATTAAAGAATCTTGGGGAACGGCTTCGCCTTTCGACAGGCAGGGAATTGATCATAAGCGAAGCCGACAATCAGTATAGGGTTAAAATTCCACTGATAAAAAATTAAAATGAACGTGCTGATCATAGAAGACGAAAGGCATGCCGCCAACAGGCTGGTCGGGCAACTGAATTCCGTGGATCCGGAGATCAGGGTACTTCAGGTGCTCGAGTCGGTACAGCAATCGGTGGAATGGTTCTTAAGGAACCGGCCCCCGGACCTGATATTCATGGATATTCAACTGGATGACGGGATCTGTTTTGAGATCTTCGAAGCAGTAAAGATCAATACACCCGTAATATTTACAACCGCTTTCAATGAATACGCTCTTCGTGCCTTCAAAGTAAACAGTATAGATTATTTGCTGAAACCCATTGATCCGGAACAATTAAAGACAGCGATACTGAAATTCCGCGATCTTTTCCCGGTAACTAAAAATGTTAACGAAAAAATCGAGAAACTGGTCTCACAACTGATCTCCAACTTTAAGGCACGATTTTTTGTAAAGGTGGGCGAACATTGCCGTTCGGTTCCTGTAGAAGAGATACGCATGTTCTGTATCCTTGAAAGAGGCGTATTTTTGAAAACCTCTGATCATGGACTTTACGACCTTGATTATTCCCTTGATCAGCTCCAGCAAATGCTTGACCCGGCAAAGTTTTTCCGGATCAACCGTACCCATATCATAAATATCAGTTTTGTACAGGATATCATTACCTATTCGTCCAGCCGGCTTAAGGTAATACTGAAGAATGAAAAGGAACCCGATGACATGATCGTAAGCCGGGATAAGGTGCCGGCCTTCAGAAAGTGGCTTGATCAATAATATACGCAGCAACCAAATAACGCGAAAATTATAATTAGGCACGGAAGTAACTTCCGCGCCAGAGATCATAGAAATTAACTGGCCCCGGATTAAAAGCTGGTTATGAATGATTAATTTTATGCCGATTTTTTATTATACCAAAAATATTTTTTTATGAATTTCCAGGAACCTGTCAACCTCGGTCGAACGGGTGTCAAAGCAGGCCGGTTGGGTTTATCTTCCAATTATGGTACACCTGCCGTTGCACTTGAAGAAGCATTTGAAAGAAATTGCAATTATTTTACCTACAGCACATTTCTTTCCCGCGGGAAAGAGGAAATGCAGAAGGCAGTGAAAAATATTGTACAAAAAGGTCAGCGAGAAAAGCTCATACTGGCAGTTTTTACTTATGCCCACCTGCCCTGGTTAAGCAACCGGTTATTTCCCGTGGATCTTAAAAAGCTGGGTGTCGACTATGCCGATTTTCTTATCCTGGGCAATTACAGGTCGGTACCCGGTAAAAAAACGCTCGAAATGGCGTTCAGGTTAAAGGAAATGGGACTCGTCAGGGCTATAGGTTTATCGGGTCATAACAGGAAGCTGTTCCCCGTGCTGGCAGAAAGAACTTCCATTGACCTTTTTCATTTCCGCTACAATGCCATACACAGGGGAGCTGAAAAGGATATATTTCCTTTTATTCCAAAGGTTAACAGGCCGGGCATGGTTTCCTTTACCGCCACGAGCTGGGGGAAACTGATAAATCCCGGGAACACTCCTGACGGATATGAAACTCCTACGGCGCCGGATTGCTATCGTTTTGTACTTTCAAACCCGTTGGTCGATGTGTGCATGGTCGCCGCCAAAAATATTCAGGAAATGAGGGAAGACCTGAAAGTGCTGGAGATGGGCCCGATGGATCAGGCAGAAATGAATGAGATCGTGTACATCGGGGAATCGATATATAAGAACTAATTTTAAAATGACGTTATGCAAAAAATTTCCTTACAACTACGATAGGAAATTTTCACTCGTGCTTTAATTCATTTACCGGGTTGGTCATGCTCGATTTCAGCGTCTGGTATCCTACTGTGATGAAAGCTATCAACGAGATCAGCAAACCGGCCAGCAGGAAGATCCAGATGTTAAGATTTATTTTATATACAAAAGCCTCAAGCCATCGTTGGGCCAGGTACCAGGCAACCGGGATGGCAACAATATAGGCAATCGATATCAGGATGAAAAACTTTTTGAGGAGCAGCAGGATCAGGCTCGGCCAGGATGCACCGATTACCTTCCTGATCCCGATTTCCCTGGAACGGTCCCGCGAGATCCCCCAGGAAAGGGCAAAGAGGCCGAAACAGGTTATAAGAATGCTGATGATCGTAGAAACAAGTATGATCCGGCTGAACAGAAGATCCTCTTCATGAGAAATGTTGAGCTCATCCGAAACGAAAAGGTACCTGAAGGGATAGTCAGGATAGATCAGGTTCCATTGTTGTTTCAGGGCCGGGATGATCGTGCTCAATTGTGAAGGATCAAATCGCATCAGCAGGCAGTTGGCCTTGTCGGAGTAACTGATGATGGTTGGCGGAATATCCTGTTTCAGGGAGGCTATATTAAAATCATTGACAATACCGCTGATATACTGGTCCTTTTCTCCGGGGATGGGTGCACCGACCGGATGTTCAATCCCGAAATTTTTTACAAAAGCCTGGTTCACCAGCCTGGCATTTTTGTTCTCAGGAGAAGGTAACGTTCCTGTAAGGAGTTTGAGCCCCAGTGTTTTCAGGTGATCTTCATCTCCTGTGAAAATATAGGGAGTATAATTTTTCCCGTTTCCCAGATCATACAATGCGATCATATTATCGGAAATCGGGTTGCCGCTGCAGACTGAAGCGGATTCAATGCCCGGAATACTAAGAACATGATTCTTTAAGGCGGGAAGTTCATCCCTGAGCTTGTTCGACGGGGCTCTGAATTCCACGATATTCCTGTCGAAGCCAAGGGGTTTATTTTCTATGAAATTCACCTGGCGATACATGACCAGGGAGCAGGAGATCAGGATGATGGATATGACAAATTGTATCCCGGTCATCCAC
>JBJKSY010000112.1:0-7366 GCA_046703645.1 Cyclobacteriaceae bacterium | reverse complement strand
CATCAAATTTCTTAGCGGCCTTGATCAGACCATAATTACCTTCATTTATTAAATCCGGAAATGCAAGACCTTGATTCTGATATTGTTTAGCCACCGAGATTACGAATCGTAGGTTGGCTATGACCAGTTTTTCAAGTGCTATCTCATCGCCGTTCTTAATGCGTATAGATAATTGTGCTTCCTCTTCGGCGGTAATCATCGAAATCTTATTAATCTCCTGGAAATAACGGTTTATGGATTCTTCATTTCGCTGGGTTATTTGTTTAGTAATTTTTAATTGTCGCATTTAATTCTATTTTAGTATCTGTTTGGTGTCATTTGAACATAATCATTCCCTGTCGAAATGAAAATACAGCTTTAATAAGTTGAGCAGAGAAAGTCTAATTATAGGAAGGAAATTAGCATACAAACGCGCAAATTTTCAAATCTGGATTTTTAACGAATATATGTTTTTATTTCCAGCATGCAAAATCCGGTCATTCTGATTACACAGGACTAACCAGACTCGATGTCCACCCCGATAAAAATAATATATTCTTATACGGCTTGCTATTGAATTAATTGTATTTCAGATACTTATCTGATAACATGAGTTGGTCAAAAAAAACAGGTGACTGTCAGTGAATATCGAACTTCCATTTAGTTCTGTAGATGACAATACCTAAAATAAGGTATAACTTTAACGTAGATTATATAAAATTCCCTTAGGATTTCTAATCCATTGAAAATTTACATTAAAAATATGGTTTGCATCCGTTGCCAGCTCATCGTAAAGGCTGAACTGGAAAAACTTGGAATCCGTTACACAGATGTGAAAATCGGGGAAGCAGAAATAATTGAAAATATCAGTCAGGCCAAACAAATTCAACTCGATATTTCATTGAGAAAATCAGGGCTGCAATTGATGGATAATAAAAAGAGTATCCTGGTTGAAAAAATTAAAAGTGCCATAATTGAACTTGTACATTATTCGGAAGAACAGATCAGGGTCAATCTCTCGGATTACCTAAGTGAAAAACTCAATTACGACTATACCTATCTTGCAAATCTTTTTTCGGAAGTTAAGGGTATTAACATCGAAAAGTTTTACTTGAATCATAAAATTGAAAGGGTAAAAGAGCTGATTGTTTATGACGAACTTAACTTTACTGAAATAGCCTACAAAATGCATTACAGCAGTGTGGCCCATATGTCAAATCAATTCAAAAAAATTACCGGTTTATCTCCCTCACACTTCAAAAAGCTTAAAAACAAACGCCGGGACACGCTCGAAGATTTGTGAATTATGTGAATTATTGTTAAGATAATATTTTTCAGATGCCCGGGGAATAAATTTACTTAAACACGGGGCCTGGACTTACATATCTAATCCACTTATATTTTTAAAAACCTTCGAAAACAATCTATTTAATATTTTTTACATAATTAATTATTCATAATAAAAACATTCAACTAAAAATTCTTCTTATGTATCCAGAATGTCCTGATTCTTTCTGGAGTTTTAAACACGCCTAGAAATTCATATCAAAAATGCAGCCGTGCCGCCTTTGGATTTAATTACTGTTTCAGCCATGCTCTCTACAGACTGGGAGAAAAAACTGATTGATCTGAATAAAACCACACTTAGAGAATAATGTGTGAATGATGTAAGTTATATCTGCAATTGTATAACGCTTTCGAGTACCTATAAACCTACCTTTAACTGATTAAACAACACATCCATGAAAGACGATGAATTTGAAAAATCAAGATCACATATCCTTATAGAGATCATTGAGTATGTTCCTAATTCTATAGTCAGCAAAACCATAATAAGGAAAACGACTGGAAATATCACCGTTATGGCCATCGATATCGGTGAAGCATTGGCGGAGAAATCATCACCTTTTGATACCTACATTCAGGTCATCGAAGGAGCTGCTGAAGTGGTAATCGATGAAATATCCAATACTCTCCAGACCGGCCAGGCCATCATCATACCGGCCCATGCCACCAATACGGTCAGGGCCAATGAACGATTCAAAATGATTTCAACTGTTATTAAAAGCGGGTACGAGGAGACTACTATCTAAAGAAAACTTCAAATCATTACAGAACAAATATTGAGTGCCAAGAACCCGCATAGAACCCCAATGTTGCCAGGGTTTTCGATGCAAGAAAGTGAATAACTTATATTCTAAATTTTAAAAAATGTCAAAAGAAAAAGCAGAAAAAGAAAAAACCCCAGGAAAAAGCCTCAAAAACATCTTATGGAAAAACGGGTAGCGAAAGCCGCTAAGCGCACTGAAAATAATTCAGTCAGTAAAAGCTGAATTACTGGAACCCTGTTACCGGCTGGTTTTATATGCAGTTATCATGAGCGTTAACCTCGTATTATTTTTGTATCTCAATTAACCTCCAAACTGGAAAATTGTGAAATTCGCTTTAATTGGTACATATCCCCCCCGTGAATGTGGGATCGGGACCTTTACAAACAATCTGTTCAATTCAATTCTGCACAACCCGGAAAACCTTGAATTGCAGCATGAAGGATTTATTATTGCATTAAATGACCTAACGAACGATTACAAATACCCTGAAGAAGTAAAACTGACCATCCGGCAGGAACACCAGGAAGATTATCTGGAAGCCGTTAAATTTATCAATCTCAGCGGAGCAGACATTTGTATTCTTGAACATGAGTTTGGTATTTTCGGTGGGCAGAACGGGGTTTATATTCTTCCCCTTTTACACAGGTTGGAAATACCGCTGATCGTAACATTGCATACCATTCTTAAGACGCCCTCCTATAATGAAAAGGCCGTTTTACAAGGGATATGCAAAATGGCTGCGAAAATAGTGGTCATGAGCCGTAAAGCAATCGGATTTCTTAAGGAGATTTACAATGTACAGGAAGAAAAAATAGTTTTTATTGAACATGGCGTCCCTGATATTCATTTCAGTCAGGAAAAATCAAAGAAGGAATTTAAGCTCGAATCTAAAAAAGTGTTACTTACCTTCGGTTTTATCGGGCGGAATAAAGGAATTGAAACGGTCATAAGGGCCTTGCCCAAGGTTGTAGCAAAACATCCCCAGGTTATTTATATCATTTTAGGTAAAACCCATCCTAATGTGCTTCGACATTCCGGGGAAGAATACCGCATTTTCCTTATGCGATTGGTAAAAAACCTGCAACTGGAGAAGCACGTTATGTTCCTGAATGAGTTTATTGAAAAGCAGGATTTGTTCAAATATCTGTCGGCATGTGATATTTATATAACTCCCTACATGAACGAAGCCCAGATCACAAGCGGAACACTTTCCTACGCGGTTGGGGCCGGCGCCGCGGTAATCTCCACTCCTTATTGGCATGCTTCTGAATTATTGGCTGAAGGAAGGGGAAGGTTGTTTAACTTTAATGATTCCGATAGCCTTGCCATTATCTTAAAGGACCTGCTGGAAAATCGGGAAGAATTGAAAGAACTAAAAATAAAAGCTTTTGATTACGGGCGGAAAATTACCTGGGAAAAAACCGGTCAAAAGTATGTCGATCTTGCCGCTAACATGCTTCGTGAACCACCCGCAGTGACCGAACAGAAAGACAGTATAATGGATTTACTTATTCTGCCTCCCTTTTCCCTGAACCATATTAATTGCCTGACCGATGATACCGGGATTATCCAGCATGCCAAATTCGGTATTCCCAACTTGAAGGAGGGCTACTGTCTGGATGACAATTCCAGGGCCTTGCTTATGGTGCTGATGGCATACCATCAGATGAAAGATATTCAGGCGCTTGAATTATCCCCCATTTATCTGAGTTATATACATTATATGCAAAACGCGAATGGCACCTTCAGAAATTTTTTGAGTTTCAGCAGAAATTTTCTGGACGAGATAGGTTCCGAAGATTCTTTCGGCCGCACGATTTGGGCACTGGGATATTTGCTTAACAATGCGCCAAACGACGCTTATTATCAAACCGGTAAATCCGTTTTTTTTAATGCATCATTAAATTTTGAAAAATTAAAATCCATACGGAGTATAGCCAATACGATGATTGGGCTCAGTTATTACCTTAAAAGCAATCCATCAGATGATTCAATGACCGAAAGGTTACGGAACATGGCATGGGGTTTAGTCAAACATTATACGGAAAATGAGTCAAAGGATTGGCAATGGTTCGAATCTTTGCTTGCTTATGATAATGGCATCCTACCACTGGCCCTGTTGCATTCATCAGAAATACTTCACGATGATAAAATAACGGAGGTGGCCATCAGCTCGATGAATTTTCTGACCAGGCATACATTCAGGGACAATTATTTATCGATCATTGGAAATGAAAAATGGTATAAAAAAGATGGCGAGCGTTCCGTTTTTGCCCAGCAACCTATTGATGCTATGGCCATGGTATTAATGTATCACCAGGCATTTCATGTAACAAAAGATAAAGATTATCTTAATAAACTATACACTTCTTTTTTGTGGTTCCTGGGCGAAAATGATCTGAGAATGAGCCTCTACGATTTTGAAACGCACGGATGCTGTGATGGATTTGAAAATTATGGTGTCAACAGGAACCAGGGCGCGGAAAGTTCACTGGCATATTTGATCTCTCATTTAACAGTACTACAGGCATATGAAGAATATCATGCTGTCGATTGATAAAATTAAAAAAAGCCTCACGCAGTGCAAGGCCTAAAATTTTTAATGCTTATAATTATATAAACTATGCCAGCTTAACATTAACTGCATTCAATCCTTTTTTTCCTTCTTCCAGATCAAAGGTTACTTCATCGTTTTCTCTGATATTTTCTCTTAACCCGGAAGAATGCACAAAATATTCTTTCGGGGAGTTCGCATCCTTAATAAATCCAAAACCTTTCGATTCATTATAAAATTTGACTTTCCCGTTGTTCATAAAATGTATTAAATTATTTATGCAAGATACAATAAGATATTCAGATATTTCCGCAATGATTCGAATATAATCGGACTATTTTGTACTTCAATCTGCAAACACTTTAATCCTTGCTTTTAGAGCATATTGTCCGAATGGTTAATGTTAACATCGTGCATAGGTAGTAAGAAGGCCATTAAAAATATATTATTTGGTATTTTTTAGCTCATTCAGGAGTTCTCTTAAATTAACTGTTGCATAGGTGGAAGCATAATCGGAAATGCCATAGGGTATGATCAGATATTCATTATGAATAATGGATCCACAGGAATAAACCACATTGGGCACATATCCTTCTCTTTCTTTATTATCGGGTATCAGTAAAGGTGTTTTTAATCTCCCAATTTCTTTTTCGGGATTTTGCAGATCGAAAAGAGATGCCCCTAAAACATATTCCCTCATGGGCCCGACGCCATGTGTGATTACCAGCCAGCCCTCCGGTGTTTCAATCGGTGATCCGCAATTTCCTATCTGAATAAATTCCCAGGGAAATACAGGTCGCTGTAATAACTTAGCTTCACGCCAGATGTTAATATTGTCAGAAAAGGCAATATAATTATTAAATCCGTCAACCCGGCAAAGCATTGCATATCTGCCGTTGATCATCCTTGGAAAAATTGCCATTCCTTTGTTCTGAGCTATTTCCCCGTGAACCGGCATTACTCTGAAGTGATAAAAATCCGTAGTATCAAGCATTTTGGGCAATATAGCCGTTCCGTCATAAGCCGTATAAGTGGCATAATATACGGTGTTATCATGATTATCGGTAAATTTCACAAAACGGGCATCTTCAATTCCATTTTTTTCATTTGCCGATACGGGGAAAATAACCCTTTCAGATAAGTTAGTATCCAATGAAAAATCGAGTTCGTAATGTGACGATGCCAGCCACGAAACCTGATTAAAAAACATTTCCTTCTCAATACCTGGTTGCAGCGATTTTCTGGTTTCGCTTATACATTTCTGTAACTCCCCGTAGGTAAAATTATCATTTAACTTATCCAGAATTAATTCAAAAGGGATAGCAGTCTGAAAATCCCGCATTTCATCCAATTTGCTTTTAAATGATTTTTTATCATAAACATGGCGTCGGATGCGTTCCGCTTCCTCGAGCATCCGGCCAATGGGTTCCGTAGTAAGATCGTTATTATTATTCAGAATACCGGTCCGGAAAACCATGGATGAAATATGTCCCTCTCCTGTTGCCCTGAAACTTATGATCACTCTCTTTTCTCCGGGACCCGTTTCTGTCTGGTCAGGATGTTCCACGATGGAGGGGTTAAAGAAGGCGGCCGATTCAATTGAATATTCCGAAGTGAAGTAGGAACCTATGAGTATTTGTTTTGGGATATCGATTGATTCAGGTTTAATTTTCAATGGCAAAAGAAGATGGGCGATCCTGTTAAAATGTTTTATAAATATTCTTGAAATGTTTCGATGTCGCGTTGAATAGTCTCTTAGTATCTGGTTCAATAAAAAAGTAGCTTCTCTGTCCGTCATCTTAAATATGAAATTCAGGATATTAGTAGCCCTTTCATCATTCATGTACAGGAACCTGGCGATTACCCTGCTGGCATCAGGAAGGAATTTTATATCCTTCCTGTTAACTGCAATTTGCATGAGATAATTGTTATAATTTCCGTAAAGGTAGGTTCTACCGGGCAATAAGTCGTTTTATTTCATTTTATATTGTTAATATATCCGCTTAATCAACATTTTCTTATTTTCGGAAATTGATACATTATTCTCCTTTCGAAGGAATGTTAAAGTCTTTACGAACCGATTTCGGATTTGCACATCCAATATCAGATTATATCCGATACATCGTTATTACAACCTTAATCCTAATAAATAAAACCAAACAACCTTTCAATAATCTTTATAGCGTGCAGACGAAATGTGCGATTTATGTATTTTTTTTGCTAAACAGTGTAATAGTCGCTGTATTTATAAGACTTATCTATATCCTTTGGGAACATTGTTTTTTTATACCCTTTTCATCTATAACTCCGATAGATTAAGATAATCCGATTCTTCCGAAAGTTTAAAACTTAGTGAACGTTAAAAATTGATTTGAGTCTTATAATAAACAAAGTCATTATAATCAACTCATTTAAAAAAAGAATGATGAATTTAAAAAAAGGATAATTGAATGGAAATGATCATTAATATGGCCATTTATTGATCCTCTTGATTGATCATCTCAATATAAATTGAGCTTAATTTTGAAACAATCCAAATTTATTGATTGATGAGATTTTCGTGATCTTTTAAATATGATCGAGACATGGTCAATAGGATGATCTATTACAGTTAAACTCCTCCGTACATTCTTAAGCTTCCTGAACGCGGCTATTCAATATTCCATCCTCCCACTTTAACGACCGGTTTTTGTCCGTCCAGATCGGAAGTATGCACCCAGAC
>JBJKSY010000111.1:0-8698 GCA_046703645.1 Cyclobacteriaceae bacterium | reverse complement strand
AGTTCATCAAGTCCCTGATCGTTTTTGCCCTGCATAACATAAGCAACACCCAGGTTACCATGAGCCCATGAATTGTTATCTTTTTTATTAATGGAAATCTGCAATTCGGATACGGCCTTGTCAACATTGGCTCCCGGATCCCTTCCTGCCTTTACATCTTCCATGGCCATTGCCAGATAAACTGCACCCAGATTATTGTATGCAGCGAAATTGGGATATTGTTTTGTGGCTACCAGGTAGATCTGTTCTTTTTCAGAGAGTGAAGGTGTGAGATAGGCGGCATAGGCCATTTCTCCGTAGGTCAGTGTATCCGGCTTTACAGTACCGGCTACAATAGCCTTGGCAAGCACGGCGATTTCAGCAGCACTCTTCTTTGTCTTAACTTTTAATATCTCGGTTTGTGCTGTACGTAAGCCGGGGTAAATATCCCTGAAGACCATCTTATAGGTCGGGAGTTTTTCAAGTTTTTTCTGCTGTTCTACAAAGGTGCCCGGGCCGTTGACGATGTCGAGATAGCTTTGCTTCTGGGCAGCCGTCAGCTTGGTATAGGAATTCAGGGAATCCTTGAACTCAGTCCAATCCTGAACAACGGGTTTCAGAATGAATTTAATGGAATCGGCAAGGCCTTTGTAATCGTACTTCTTCATCATTTTGGTATAGAATTCCTGTATCCTCTTGGCCCTGTCGTTAGACAGATGGCTGTTGATGGTTTCAGAACCTTCCGGTGAGTGAGTACCTGTGATGGTTACAGTACGGGTTACATTCTTTTCAGCAATGAATGCAGACAGGTATTCTTCTTTGGATTTATTGGTCTTTCCATCCGTTTTAAGGGATGAAACAAGATTGGAACGGCCCTGCTGGAAGAAGAAATTCACATGAACAGGTTCCAGCTCTTCTCTCGGATCGAATCCCTGAACATCATTATCGGTATAATCATAATTAACCAGGGCGGCATAATAGATATCCTTTGCCAGCCAGGGTGTGGTGATCAAACCGGGAGCAACAGGGATTGCCGGTGTAGCCTGTACTTGTTTATTCTTGGCGGGATCGACCGCAAAGCCCTGCACTGTAAGATTACCTTTTTCCATGCCCTTGGCATAAGCAAAGCTGAAGGACTTGGTTATATGTGGCTGTTCCGTATTGCTGTTAGGAAAATCACTGGCTTTGAATTCAATCCTGTCGAGGTCGTAAGATTTCCCTTCGTATTCATACTTGGAATCAAGGGCATAAACCAGGTTTTTCTTAAGCATTTTCACGGGAAGGTAGGCCGACATTTCAAAGTTCACCATATTCCCCTTGAGTTCTAAGGGATTAGGCGTCACTTTAAGTTGCTGATCCTTGGCCATTTTCGCCATTTGCTTAAGGGCGCAGCCGGAAAAATATAAAGTACCAAAAATCGCTAACGTGTAGAGTATTTTTTTCATGGAATTATGGAGTTAAAATTTCACTCAGATTCTATATTATGAAGCTTTTATATAAAATGGAATTAATGCAATTATAGCTATTAAAAGTAAATGAAAAAACTATTACAAAAGCAAATTCGTTAATAATTTTGTAAAAAATATGTTAAAATGAAAAGAATTCAAAATTTCTTCGAGGACAAAGCATTCGGAGTTTGTGCCCATCTTGGCGAAAAATTAAGAATTCCGACTTCCAGCATACGGATTTTTTTCATTTATGCTTCATTTCTTACATTTGGATCGCCGGTTATTATCTATCTGTTACTTGCATTTACCATGAATCTCAGGAAGCATCTCAGAAGACGTTACAACCCGATTCTTTACTATTGAATCCCGAGATCGGAGTAATGTTTTTTACCCCTGAAATAATACTTTAATACGATTGACCCGGGGAAAACGCCTTTCAATCCGGCAAGCTTCCTGAATTTGGGGATAGTTTTCCGTTTATTCCAGAAATTCCCATATCCTCCGTATGCATGCCCGACAGCTTTAAGAACAGACAGGGCATCGGCAGGGCTGTCGAATAAAAGAAATTTCAGCAAAGCTGCCATATCAAATACCATCCTTACAGTCAATACCTTTAAAAGCTCAGGAGTATTCAGGTTCTTGATAAGCATACCCAGGTTATTCCTGAAATTAAGGTAGGTTTTCTTCGGGTTCGATTTTGAAAGTGTCCCTCCGCCTACATGGAATATTTGACTTTCACCGACATAATATATTTTCCAGTCATTTTTCTTTAATCTCCAGCACAGGTCGATCTCTTCCATATGGGCAAAGAAATCCGGATCGAATCCGCCGACTTCATGAAAAGCTTTTGATCTTACAAGCATGCATGCTCCTGAAGCCCAGAAGATCTCAACATTATCGTTGTATTGATGAATATCTTTTTCCATGGTACTGAACAATCGCCCGCGGCAGAAAGGATATCCGAACTTGTCAATGAATCCACCTGCAGCGCCGGCATATTCGAAGGTGTCCCGCTCGTTGTAGGATAACAATTTTGGCTGGCATGCTGCACAATCGGGGATGTTTTCCATGAACCGGACAAGGGGGGACAGCCAGCCCTTATTTACCTCAACATCTGAATTCAGCAGAAGGTAATATTCTGATTCAATCTGCTCTAAAGCCCTGTTGTATCCTCCTGCAAAGCCATAATTGCGATCCAATTCTATAAGGCGGATATCCCGGAAATTATTTTTCAGGTAAGATAAGGAATCGTCGGTCGAGCCATTGTCGGTAACGCAAACTTCACAGCCTTCACTGAATTGCAGAACCCCCGGAAGGAATTTTTCAAGATAATGCCGGCCGTTAAAATTTAATATGACAATGACCAGACGGTTCATCAGGTAAAATTGCCGAAATCAAGACCCGGTATATTCGGAAGGAATTCACCAGCACTTTTTTTCATGATTTCTTTCGAAGCATTGTCCGCTTCCGCAAGTGCGTTGTTAATTGCTGCCACGATCAGGTCGGACAATGTATCCTTTTCTCCAGGCTTAACCAATTCATCATCGATCTGTATGGAAAGGATCTTCTTCAATCCGTTTGCCCTGACCCTGACCATTCCCGCACCGGATTCACCTTCAACCACTACGTTGGCCAGTGTTTCCTGTGCTTCTTTCATTTTGGATTGTACTTCCTTGAGTTTATTGATCAGATCAAACATAATAATCAGAATTTATGACGTAAAAGCAGGAGAGCTCCTTTCAACCTGTAGGGGCGTCCCTGAAAGTCTTCTGCAATAATATCAAAAATATAGGTATCCTGGGGTGCCGGGCTTCCATTATAGGTGCCGTCCCAACCATTATTCTCATTACTTGATTCGTAAATCAGGTTGCCGGTCCGGGAATAGATCTTCATGGTGAAATGCTGCATTTCCGTTCCAACGGCTTTAAAGGTGTCATTCAGCCCGTCGCCATCAGGCGTAAATGAATTCGGGACGTTAATGACGGCAGGGAGGTCTTTGATCACATAATTGGAGTAGGCGATCAGGGAAATCGAATCTTTGGACTCTGCCCTTACCCGGTAGGAATTTATCTGGTGATCATAGAAATCGTTGGGCTTATATCCTGTTTGCAGACCCAGGTCTATTTCGCGCTGGAATTTACCCTGTTCATCATATACTTCGAATATATATTTTTTTACACCGTTCTCCCACCCGGAATAAGGGGTCCAGGAAAGATATCCGTCCTTTCCCAGGGTCAGGTAAACAGAGCAACTTGTATAACCGATATTGGAACGGTTTTTACACTGGTCGAGATAGCTTACGCTGTAGCAGAATGAACCGGAAGTATTATCGACGGATGTATCGGTTGCGGCGGCAGTTTCTACCGTATCAAGAGTGGAATAGATATCCTGGTTAAGAATCCGCTGTACAAAATATTCCTTGATGTCAGTACCCTTGGGAGATTCCCAGCTTATGTCAAAACCTTTTTCGGCCGCTGAAACGGTCGTAGTGGTTACCGGGGGAGGGTAATATATGGAATAGGCCTCAACGCAGGAAGTATCGGAATAACTCTTGTGCCCATTCCTGTTGATAAACACCATTGAATAGCAATAGGTATTGAAACAGGATACGTTTTTATCGATATAATAATTAATGTTCCCGTTGTTCAATGCCTGCAATGGCTGCCGGTCTCTGTATAATTGATAGGACTGAAAGCTTACCGGGTAGGTACTCCAGGTTATATGGTTCTGATTATTTTCAGCGACCGATTTCAGGGTAATGGAAGCAAGGGTATCGGAATAAAGGTATTGGTTCTTGCAGGCATCGTAGGCGGCGATCCTGAATAACTGGATTTTATTCTGTGTATCCAGCGAACCGATCAGTGTGTCGGCGCCTGATATTGAGGAGAATTTCTGAAATCCTGCCGGAAGGTTCTCCGCCTTATCCAACTGATAAACGATATTGGGGGCAAGGTCATAGGTAAGGTAAACAAAGCCGGAAGCTGAATTTTCATTGACCAGCGAGAGGGAATTGAATGAAGCCTGTACCAGCCTGTTGATAGTGGTGAAATTCTGTGTGGAAATTCCGCAATTTTCCCTGGCATTCGTGAATAATCCTTTAACGGAAACCTGGTGATCGCCTGCAGGATAGGTATAGGGAGGCACAGCATTTCCGTTATTTATATCAATAGAATCAGAAGGTGTATAATAAACCCTGTAGGCATCATATACTCCATCGTTGATTTCAACCAGGACGCCATTCGCTGAACAGGTAAAGACTTTAAAATCAGGCAAGGTGGAATTAAACACAGTTACGGTCAGGGTATCGGTTTTCCCCGTGTAATCCTTGTTGACAACTTCCACCAGCTTGTATATGCCCGGATTATTATAAGTATACTGAATGGAATCCCCTGAATTGAAGGAGACGAAATACCCGTTATTTTCAAAGCTGAATTGCCTGACGGT
Organism: Cyclobacteriaceae bacterium; assembly: GCA_046703645.1. Lineage (GTDB taxonomy): Bacteria > Bacteroidota > Bacteroidia > Cytophagales > Cyclobacteriaceae > DATDPY01. The sequence goes on along the minus strand of JBJKSY010000111.1, from coordinate 3,827 downwards.
CTGGGGAGGGAAGGTATCCGTTTCGGTGAGATGAATGGTAAACGGGGCACAGGCTTTATTGTAATCTGCTTTAAACCATCCGTTCTGGCTGGTTGCCTGGGCCATTGCGGGTGATATGAAATACCCGGGGACAAGCCAAATGGCCAGCATTAATAACAAGCCTGATTTTTTCTGGTAACCGATCAAAAGATGTGTGTTTTCCTCCGTTAATTTTCACGCCCGATTTTCTGAATGACCTCATCAATCGTCAATTCTGTCTGATCACCCCGGTCCATATCCTTTAAAGCGAATTTCCCGGTCTTCAGCTCTTCAGTTCCAATAAAAAGAACGTAAGGGATCTGTTTTTTATTGGCATAGTTCAACTGTTTCTTCAATTTATCGTTCTCGGGATAAATTTCGGAATTAATACCGGAGTCACGTAACCGGGAAAGTACTTTAAGGGCATATCCTTCAGCTTCATCACCGAAATTGGTGAGCAGAATCCTTGTGGTTCTTTCCTTAAGTTCAGGGAACAGTTTCAATTCCTCCATCACATCGTACAACCTGTCGATGCCGAATGAAAAACCAACTCCCGGGACTCCCGGCATTCCGAAAACACCCGTGAGATTATCATACCTTCCTCCTCCTCCCACACTCCCGATGTTTACATTAAGAACCTTTGCCTCCAGGATCACTCCGGTATAATAGGATAAACCTCGTGCCAGCGTGAAATCGAATTGAATGTGCGTAAGACCGGTTTCCATCATTGTACATATTTCCATGACTTTCCTGATCTCCTTTATGCCTTCGCTGCCTTTTACAGAAGAAGCCAGCATGGATTCAAGATAATCCAGGTTATGGTCATAATCATTGGCTCTTCCCAGTAATTCATTAAGCCGGTCAACAAAATCCCGGCTGAATCCCGAGGATGAAAATTCTTCCAGCAGCTTTTCCCTGCCTGTTTTGTCGATTTTATCGAGAAGGGTAAAAAATTCACCGGCCCGATCAGGGATTTCCAGCACCTCGGCAAGACCTTCAAGTACCTTCCTGCTGTTGATCTTCAGCAGGAATTCACTGACACCCAGTTGCTGAAATACTTCCTTCACCATGGCAATGATCTCCGCTTCACAGATCAGCGAGTTGGTTCCCACCACATCGGCATCACATTGGTAAAACTCCCTGTACCTGCCTTTCTGCGGGCGGTCTGCACGCCATACAGGCTGTACCTGGTACCGTTTGAAAGGGAACGCAATATCATTCCTGTTCATCACAACGAACCTGGCAAAGGGTACTGTAAGATCATAACGCAGGCCTTTTTCAGCGATGCTTCCTGTCAGTTTTCTATAGTCTCTGAGCGATAGTTCATCCTTATTTATGCCATCCAGAAAATTTCCGGAATTAAGTATTTTGAATAAAAGCTGGTCACCCTCCTCCCCGTATTTACCGGTTAATACGGACAAGTTCTCCATCGCCGGCGTTTCCAGGGGCAGAAAACCGTATCTTTCGAAAACCTTCTTTATATGATCAATAATGAAACTGCGTTTCACCATAACAGGAGGTGCAAAATCCTGGGTCCCGCGCGGTATGGAGGGCTTTTCTATACTCATCTATTTTATGACTTTTAATTCTCTTCCGGTTTCGGTAAAGGATTTCACAGCCCTGTCGAGGTGCGATTGGTCATGGATCGCCGAGAGCTGGACCCTTATCCTTGCAAGTCCTTTGGGAACCACCGGGTAATAAAACCCGGTAACGTAAATACCTTTGTCCAGAAGGGAGGCTGCAAATTTCTGGGCCAGCACGGCATCATATAACATGATCGGAACGATAGGGTGCTCCCCGGGTTTTATATCAAATCCGGCTGCCGTCATTTTATCGCGGAAGTACCCGGTATTCCATTCCAGCTTGTCCCGAAGATCGGTCGTTGAAGACAACAGGTCGAATACAGCAATGGACGCCCCGACGATCATGGGTGCCAGGGAATTCGAGAACAGGTAAGGCCTGGAACGTTGCCGTAACATTTCGATGATTTCCTTCCTTCCTGAAGTGAACCCGCCTGAAGCTCCGCCCAAAGCCTTGCCCAGAGTTCCGGTAATGATATCCACCCTCCCCCGCACGTTCCTGTATTCCGGAACGCCACGGCCTGTTTTTCCCACAAATCCCGTGGCATGGCACTCATCTGTCATCACCAATGCCTCGTACCGTTCAGCCAGCTCACAAATCTTATCGAGTCGGGCGATGGTCCCGTCCATACTGAATACACCGTCGGTAACAATGATCCTGTGAATGGCCGAAGAGGATTCTTTCAGCTTTGCCTCCAGATCGGCCATATCGTTATGCTTGAACCGGAACCGTTGCGCTTTACACAATCTGACCCCGTCAATGATGGAAGCATGATTCAGTTCATCAGAAATTATGGCGCTGTCTTCACCCAGGAGAGGTTCGAATACGCCCCCGTTGGCATCGAAGGCAGCAGCATAAAGTATGGTATCTTCAGTGCCGAGGAATTCAGAGATTTTTCGTTCAAGAGTTTTGTGAATATCCTGTGTTCCGCAGATAAACCGTACCGATGACAATCCGTACCCATGACTTTCAATGGTTTTTTTGGCAGCCTCGATCACCAGGGGATGCGATGAAAGGCCCAGGTAATTGTTCGAACAAAAATTAAGGACTTTACGGCCGTCACCTACCGTGATTTCCGCACCCTGCGGAGAAGTTATTATCCTTTCCTGCTTGTAAAGGCCCGCATCATGAATGGAAGAAATTTCTTGTTCTAAAAATGGTTTTAATGTACTGTACATGGGTTCACTTAATTTTGGGTTTCATGGATATTTTTGGCTTCATGGCCGGGGCAGCCGGTGAAACGGTTTCAGGTACAGCTCCCGTATAAGTGTACATTCGTCTCAGACGGTTTAATTTAAAAAGTTTTTGCGCCGTAAAACTTTCGGGATGCATTCTTTCAAAATCATACTTATAATCTTCCCACAGATCAGGGTCTTTTTCCCGGAAAGATTGCGGGTCGATTTTTTTTCGTTTCAGGTAATTTTCAAAATCCTGCGATTCCATGGTGATGCAAATATAAATGATGTCCCATGAATAACCTTTTTCATTCCTGCGTCAATTTCACCCATATTGCGTATTTTGGACCCGTAATTTGATGCGGAAAGAATGGACAAGGTACTTATTACAGGATCTTCCGGACAACTGGGCTCGGAGCTGACTGTTGAACTTGCGAAGATTTACGGGGAAAATAATGTTATTGCTGCCGATATCCATAAACCTAACAAGGAAGAAGTTCATTTATATTTTGAATTGCTCGATGTGATCGACAAGAAAAAACTGGCGGAAGTTGTCGATAAACATCATATCACGCAGATCTATCACCTTGCAGCCATACTTTCAGCCACCGGGGAAAAACATCCGGGTCTGGCATGGCGGGTTAATATTGAGGGGCTGATGAATGTGCTGGACATTTCAAAGGAAAAGAATATCGCCAAGGTTTACTGGCCCAGCAGTATTGCGGTTTTCGGACCCCATACCCCAAAGAAAAATACTCCACAGTTCACCGTTACCGATCCGAACACAGTATACGGGATCAGCAAGCTGACAGGGGAACGTCTGGTGGAATATTATAATACCCATTATCACCTCGATGTCCGCAGCCTTCGCTACCCCGGGCTGATCGGATACAAAACTCCTCCCGGTGGCGGGACTACTGATTACGCGGTCGATATATATATTAAAGCCATCCATAGAAAACACTTCGAGTGTTTCCTAAAAGAAAGCACCTATCTGCCGATGATGTATATGCCTGATGCAGTTCGCGGCACGCTTGAACTGATGGAAGCCGG
>JBJKSY010000110.1:0-4194 GCA_046703645.1 Cyclobacteriaceae bacterium | reverse complement strand
GTGGCCACATTGAGGGGAGTGGGTAAGCAAGCCCTTGTAGGGAGGTTATCCTTTCCTGATATTTATCAGATGAGTTAATATTTATGATTAGACCTGGAACATTTCCTGAGTGTGTTTTGCGGGAGGGCCGACCGCCAAGGAAATGTCCTGTGGACATTTTCAGGGAGGCGCCGGATAACGAAGTGTGCCGGGGAGGTACTTTGTACTATATTCTTATCTACCCTGCATTCCGGCTTGTTCGCTAAAACCTTCCACCGGAAGCTTTTATACGCTCCAACCTCTTTGGGCATTAAAAGAAAGTTGCAAAATGATATTTGGGGAAAACAAATGTAGAAAAGGATACGAAACCTCAAAAATCACATAAAAAGTTAATTATTGAGGCTTTAAGGATTAATTTCTAATTAGGAGAATCAAGATTTTTAACTAGAAATAAACAAAAAATAAATGAAATTAATTTTCCGAGAACCCATAAAAAAGAGGAATCCTGTTTACAATACGGGATCCCTCTATTACTTTTCATATGGCTGTTCCCCCTCTTTCACCCGTCCGGATCCTGATACATTCCTCAAGGGGAGTGATAAAGATCTTCCCGTCGCCGACCTGACCGGAGTCCCCGCTCCTGGCTGCATTGATGATGGCATTAAGTGTTACATCCACGAAGGCATCATTGACGGCAATATCAAGCCTGATCTTGGGAATTAAATTAGGTATCTGGATATGACCCCTGTATATTTCTTCGGACAATTGCTGTCCGTGACCAGAAACCCGCGAAACGGTGATGCGGGTTATTTCGGCTGCAATCAGCGCCTCCCTTACCTGATCCAGCGCATTTTCTCTTATTATAGCAGTTATCAGTTTCATAATGATTATCAGTTAGGATTCAGCATTCCATAGCCATGTTCGCCGTGGTAGGCGCTGTCAAGTCCATGCATTTCGCTTTCAGAAGAGGACCGCAGGCCCATTAATTTATCGATCACGATCACCAGAATAATTGTAACTATAGCCGCATAGGCAATGGCAATCCCAACCGCGGTAGCCTGAACTCCCAATTGCTGCCACACGGTCCATGATCCGCCGGCGGCTGCAGCGGCATTCTCCATCCAGCTATGCCTGATAAAAAAGGTAAGAATCAGGGCCCCGGTAATACCACCCACTCCATGAACGCCAAATGCATCCAGGCTGTCATCATATCCGAGCTTGTTCTTAACAGTAACAGCCATATAGCAAAGTGAAGAGGCTATCAATCCCAGGAAAAGCGCTCCTTCCGGTCTTACAACTCCTGCTGCCGGGGTTACCGCAACGAGTCCGGCAAGAACTCCACTGACAAATCCCAGTGCTGTAGCTCTTCCGTGATGAAATCCTTCAATGGAAATCCAGGTTATGGCACCGGCAGCCGCGGCAACCTGTGTAGCCGTAAGGGCCTGTGCAGTAAGCAGGGAACTGGAAACACTGCTGCCGGCATTGAATCCGAACCAACCCACCCATAACAAGCCTCCTCCGATCATGGTCATAACCATATTACTGGGTGAAATAGTTGTAGATGGGTACCCTCTCCTCGCACCCAGGTACAGGGCGGCTACCAGCCCGCTGATACCTGATGAAATATGAACGACAGTTCCTCCAGCAAAATCAATAGCGCCGGCTGCACCCATTTTATACAGGAAACCGTCACTGGCCCATACCCAGTGGCATAAGGGGTTATAAACCAGCAGCGACCATAAGGCAATAAAAACGCAATAAGCTTTAAAATTTACCCGCTCCGCGATAGCACCGGCAATCAGGGCTGGCGTGATTATCGCAAATTTGCCCTGGAACATCGAAAAAACATATTCCGGCACCCCCGATGGACTCAGGATCTTGGAATCGATCCCTTTCAATAAGAAATAATCATTGCTCCATCCGAACCAGCCTCCAAGCACGTTGGGCCCGAAACACATGGAATAGCCGCAGATTACCCAGAGGATTGAAATAATCCCCATGGCAGAAAAGCTGTGCATCATCGTACCAAGAACATTCTTTGTCCGCACCAGTCCGCCATAAAACATGGCCAGGCCGGGGATCATCATCAGGACCAGTGCCGTGGAAGTCAGCATCCATGCTGTCGCTCCTGTGTCCAGCTTGGTCCCATCAGCCGCCAGGGCAGTACCCATTCCCAGAATACTGAGAAAAGGTATTGTAAACAGGATCTTCGTGATTTTTAAATTCATTAAGGTCGTTTTTTTGCTACAAAATGAAAAATAATTGTTAAAACTGATCTTTTAGGGTTCATTCGGACCCAAAAATAAAAATAAATGTATGTTCCAAGCAAAACTAAGCTGAAAATAATCCGATTTTGATCGCAGATGAGTTATAAAGTGCCGGAAAGACCCTGATCGATGATATTTTTAATCTTATTTATTTCAAGAGGATGGACCCAAATGATCGAGGAGTCCTTTTTGAACCAGGTTAGCTGCCGTTTTGCATAATGACGTGTATTTCGTTTTATACGCCGGATGGCTTCTTTGAGGTCGTATTTGCCGTCGATATATTCAAAAATCTCCTTGTAACCTACGGTATTCAGCGCAACTTTATCTCTGTCAGGATACAGCTCCCTTGCTTCTTCCTCAAGCCCTTCAAGAATCATTGCGTCCACCCGCCTTTCAATGCGCTCATATAATTCTTCCCTAGGCAATTCCAGGCCGATCTTAAGTACCCGGAAATTCCTTGTTTTTTTTTCACCTTTCCTGACTACGGAATAGGGTAATCCCGTTTGCTCGATTACCTCCAGAGCCCGAAGGATCCTTTTGGTGTTATTCCTGTCAACCTGGTTATAATATTCGGGATCGAGGACTCTCAATTTTTCAATCAATCCCTCTTCTCCCATTTCTTTGTGCCATTGTTCAACCCTGTCCCTTATTTCCATTTCTATGGGTGGAGTATCTCCTACACCTTCACAAACCGCGTTGATATAAAATCCGGTGCCTCCCGTCAGGAATGCCAGGTGATTGGAGAGATAATAAGATTCCAGAAAATCAATCACTTCATTCTCAAACCGGCCGGCACTGTAATATTCATTAATACCGATATTCCCGGAAAAATAAAGAGGTACTCCCCTGGTTTCCTGAGGAGTCATCCTGCAGGTCCCTATTTTCATTTCCCTGTAAAATTGCCTGGAATCGGCTGAAATGATCGGGCTATCATAATGCCCGGCAAGATCGACTGAAAGACCGGATTTCCCCGATGCCGTAGGACCCAGAATTACTACCAATAATCGGTTTTTCTCATTTGTTATCATAAAATACGCTCCCTGGACAATATTTATTATATTGCACTAATCATGTAAATCTTTGAATTTTTTCATTAATTTTGATTAGAATACCTCATAATTTGCTGAGCCATATCCTGTAAATGGAGAACATCGACAAGGAATTAGCCCTTATCAGCAGTAAAATTTCAAAAGTACTGGGAGATAATAAAGGTAATTCGCCAACCAATGCCTCCGGTTGTCTTTTGATCTCAGGAAACTCTATTATCGACCTGGATGACAATGCCTGTCGTTTTCTTGGCTATGAATCTTCTGAAATCAAAGGAAAGGAATTAAGTGAATTTCTGTCTCCCTTAAGCGCTGTATTTTCCGGAAAACAGGTGCTGGATTATTTCGTGGAAAAAAATACCGGCGATACATTAAAATTTGACTGGCTCATCCGCTCAAAATCGGGTGAGGTGTCGGAATACAGTTTTTTATTTTTCCCGGTAGGTAATTACTCCTTGGTTTCCCTTACCCCCCGGGCCAGGGAAGAATCGGGTAGCTGGGTAAATGACCTGGAAAAGATCGAATCCCAGGAACCCGATTTCGGAACCCATGCCATGGTATTGTTCCGGATGAGCAATGAACAAAACAGGTTTTATTATTTCAGCAAACAATGGCTCCAGTTTACAGGAAAAAAACTGAAAGATGAGCTGAATGATGGCTGGGAGCATCATATCTATGCAAAAGATTATGAACGTTTAATGTCAACCATCAGGGAGGCCTTTCGGAAACAGATCAAATATGAGATTTCCTACCGGCTGATCCGCGCCGACGGTCAGCTCAGGATCATGTTTGAATCGGGAATTCCCCTCTATGATGTGGACGGTAATTTTATCGGCTACTTATCCGTCTCCGTAGATTTTACCGGGGTGAAGGAAGCCGATAACGAAGCATCCGTTACAGAA
>JBJKSY010000109.1:0-4092 GCA_046703645.1 Cyclobacteriaceae bacterium | reverse complement strand
TGTATAGTACCTATCCGCTTTAAGCTCATGCAGAACTGTAAACCGGTCATCAGGCCAGGCGATCCATACAGAATCCACACTTTCATGTTTCCCCAAACCGAAATTAAGCCTTTTATCTACAGTGGATTGAAATCCTCTGACGGGATTTAACTCAAGATAATATTTGTCATGCCCGCAGAAAACGGTTACCCGTGATCCGATAGCCTCCGTGTTCATTTTATCGCCCACGAGGTTAAAGGCAATCCAGTGATTCAGCTTCAGGTCCGAGGTATTATTCCTGAATATAAAAGGCGGCATGTTGGCATTATTGACGACCAGATCGAGATCCCCATCATTGTCAAGATCACCATAAGCCGATCCGTTGGAAAAGGAAGGGATTGCCAGGCCCCAATCCTTCGCCTTATTGACAAAATGAAGATCTCCCTGGTTTTGAAATGCATAATTCGGTACCGGGACAGAAGGAATAGCGTTGATCATGGTAAGGATGGCATGTTGCTGGGTATTGATCATATTTCTTACGATAGCCGGATTGGAATAGAAATTCAGGTAATCCTGGTCGAGCAGGTCCTTATAAATTCCATTGGCGACATAAATATCCTTGTAACCGTCGTTGTCAAGGTCCATGATCAGGGCGCCCCAGCTCCAGTCGGTGTTGTTTACTCCCGCAAGTCTTCCAATTTCGCTGTATGAATTATTCCCGTTATTCAACTGCAATACGTTCCTTTCAAACTGGTGATAGTATCCATATTTTACTTTTTCCTGTTCCTCATTCCATGAATCGAAAAGAACTTTGGTTTTCAGCCTGCCTTCTGTTTGCGGTGTCATTTCAGTAACAAAAATATCAGGATATCCGTCATTGTTAATATCTGCAATATCCTCGCCCATTGAACCCTGACTCAGTTCACGAAGCTCATTTTCCATAACTTCCCTGAATGTACCGTCCCTATTATTTATGTACATGTAATCCTTTTCAAAAAAATCGTTGGACACATAAATATCCGGCCATCCGTCATTATTAAGATCTGTGATGGTCACTCCCAATCCGAATCCGATCGCACTTCCATAAATCCCGGCCTGGGCGGTTACGTCGGTAAAATGATCCCCGTCATTCCTGTATAATTTATTCCCCCCTTCCGGATCCCGCACATTGCGGTTGACCTTCTTTATATCATATCCTTCAACCGACTTATAGGAATTATTGAGCAGGTACATATCCAGGTCTCCGTCCTTATCATAATCAAAAAATGCAGCCTGGGTAGAAAGGCCGATGTCGGCAATCCCGTATTTTTTTGCCTCGTTGGTAAAAGTGAGATTCCCGTTATTGATAAACAAATCGTTGCCCCGGTCCTTTCCTTTAAGGTATCCGGATTTGCAGACAAAAATATCCAGCAACCCGTCACCGTTAATATCGACCATGCTGGCTCCCGTGCTCCAGACTCCTTTACAGGCCACCCCGGCTTTATCTGTAATATCTTCAAACTGAAAATTACCCTTGTTCAGGTATAGCTTATTTCCTACCAGGTTGCCGGTAAAATAAATATCTACGAGTCCGTCGTTATTGATATCACCGAGGGCAACTCCGCCGCCGTTATAAAAATTCCTGTAGGTGTAGGTATTAAAATCTTCTGTATATTTTAATGTGTTTTCAAATGTGATCCCGTCTTTCTTATTATCGGTTAAAGTAAACAGGGGGTTCGTCAATTTATTTTCATGCCCGGATCTGCCGGAACATGAAAATAAAAAGATCTGCCCGGTGAGGACCAGGATTCCGGCTTCCCTTAGAATTATTATTATTTTCCTCAGCATAAATGATTACCGCACTAATGTCAAAAATAGACCTGATTAAACAAAAGCCCTCTCAGGATATGAATTTTAACATTAACCTAATAAGCAATGATTCGATAAATTTCCTTTAAAGCCGATAATATAAATTCATTCCCAATATGTTTTTACAGGTTGAATCCTATCATAAAAAAAGAGCAGGCCAGGCCTGCTCTTTCCGTATGAGATTATATTATTACTCTTAATATCCCGGATTCTGTACCAGGTTCGGGTTTGCGTCGATCTGGGCCCTGGGTATCGGGTTCAGAACCGTATAGGGTGCAAAATTATAGGAATCACCCACCTCCTTAACCGGTAAGCCCCAGGCCAGCATGGTACCTGTCTTATCCTTGGCGGTAAACAGGCCCCAGCGCATGAGGTCCATCCTGCGATGCTGTTCGCAGAAAAGTTCACGGCCTCTCTCATTGAATATATTCCCACCTGGGATGGCTGTACCGTTGGGATCCCAGTTGGGAGGCCCATCGAGTGTTGTTAAAGGTTCAACACCTGCTCTTGCCCTTACCTGGTTAACCAGTGCGAGCGCTGTAGCATCAGTCGGATTCTGAGAAAGTCTCCATACAGCTTCAGCTTTCATTAGCAGTACATCCGAATACCTGAATACAGCATAATCATTGCTCATTTCCGAGGTTCCACCAAGCGCATATTCCCATTTACCAACCCTGGCGCCTGCTTCACGAAGCGCATTCGGGCCAAGTTCGTTAATATGAGGAGTCAGCACCAGATCGGGACCGTCCGGATCGTAGGGTTTGTCGGGATTCTTGGGATCCTGAGTTTCATACCCGGCATCAACCACTTTGGTAACTCCGTCGGATTTATACTGGTATCCGGCAACAAAACTGCCCCTGTTCTTGGCAGGTCCGTTCACGGTGCCCTGGTCGCCTCTTCTGAGGTCATTGGGCTCAAAAGAGTTATAGAATTCTTCGAGAGTGCAATACCCGTTCCATGGCTGGGAAGTCAGGTTGTAAGTATCCTGGTTCCCATAATGCAGGGATGACATGCTCATTTCAAAACCGGTGAAGAATACCTGGTCGTAAGGAATGGCAAAGATCATTTCATTGGTACCCGTATTGGCTGCGCTGAAATTTGCAAAGAAATCGGAAGTCAGTTCAAAACCGCCGTTGTTGATTATATCATCGCAGGCGTCGATACAATCCTGCCAGTGAGCCGTTCCTGTATAAACCTTGGCATTAAGATACAACTTAGCCTGCAGCATTCTTCCTGCCCAGTAATTCATCCTGCCATAAGCAGATCCGCCTTTGGTCTTATCCAGCAGGGGAACGTTCGTCTTAAGGCTTTGTTCAATGAACTTATATACATCAGCTTCTTTTACTGTAGGAGGCTGAGCAGGTGCACTGGCAAATGAAGTAACAATAGGAATATTCCCAAAGTCATTTAAAGCAAGGAAATAAAAGAATTCCCTTAAAACCGATAATTCTGCAATATAGCTTTTAGCCTGGGTTGCATCAACCTGACCCGATTTGATAAGGCTGTTGAACAGGTCAATATTCCTGTTACAGTTGTTAACACCTGTGAAAATAAAATTCCAGGCACCGATAACTTCAGGGTCTTCCCTGTTTACATTATGTTCAAATACCCTCCTGTGTTCTCCACCATCATCCCAGTCAGAGCCTCGTGTGGGACAGGTCAATTCATCTGTGCTGACTTCCTGTAATTCCCATATAGCACCTGTTGCATAACCACCGAGGCTCGAATAGGCCGAGCCCAGGGCAGATACGAACTGGTCCTGTCCTGTCAGGAATTTTTCAGGGGTTACCTGATCATACAGGGTTTCATTCAGGTTGGTACAAGACTGGTTAATACCAACAATGAATAAACCCGCCAACAGGATCTTTCCGATTAAATATGTCCTTTTCATTATTATTTATTCTTTAATTACCATTCAATTTAACACTAAAGTCATTACAGGCCTAATTGTACACCCAGCGACAATGAATAAGACCTGAACCAGGTATTTCTTCTGTCAATACCCGGTACCAATGCTCCGTCTCCGGTATCTTCCGGATCCGTATACCTTACTTCAGGATCAACTCCGGTATATCCGGTAATACATAATAAGTTGTTACCGGCCAGGTAAATCCTCAGGTTCTTGATGTTGGAACCTTCCTTCATCGGGATCCTGTAACCAAGATTTACGTTATCAAGCTTTACAAAATTTCCTTTTTCAACATTCAGTGAGGAGAATTTCCCAGATGTTGTGCTGAGCAATACGCCACCGGGGCTCTTAAGGTC
>JBJKSY010000108.1:0-2793 GCA_046703645.1 Cyclobacteriaceae bacterium | reverse complement strand
GTCGTACCAGGGAATTGCTGCCGTTCAAGAAGGGCGCCTACCGGTTTGCCTTTGACCTTAACCTCCCTTTGCTTCCGGTAACAATAAACGGTACCAGGAAAATCTTCCCGCCTGACACCTTTAACCTGATGCCCGGAAAGGCTGAGATCGTCATACATCCACCTATAGATATTCATTTATACGATCAGGAAAACATAACTACCCTTATTGCTGAATCGCGCAGGGTTATTGAGTCGGGCCGCCGTGAATTATGAATTTGGATTTTAAGAAAATTATATAACGAAAGCCCTGAATTTTCTCCAGCCTTCCTTCATCCGTAAAGATATCTTCCGCCTAATAAATAAGAAATCAGATCCTGGGCTCCCATCCGGGTTCATAATCCCTGTCCCATAATTTCATTGCATCAGGATCATTCAGGATTTTTCCGGTTGCTGGGTCGATTGTTAATTCATGACCGGTTCTGTACGCGATATTCCCGAGTAATGGATAGACCGTACTTTTATATCCTACTTCAATTTCACTGTTCAGGGTGGCATTTCCCCGAAGTGTTTCTATAAAATTTGCCAGATGATGGATATCGAAAGCCAGTCCGGGCCCGACCGTATTGACCACATCAGTGGATGCCGGCAGGTTCTTGTCGGTCTCTTCCCTTATCATTTTGTTTTTATCGTCGTACAGGAGATAGTGTGTATTCAGAAGTTTCATGGATCCGTTCTCCCCGTAAAATATCACACCCCGTCCGTCATTCTCTTCCGGTAATCCGTTGCAGCTTCTGCCTTCCCACATCATGGATTTTTTATTTTCGCAATCGAAGGAAAGAATTTGAGTATCGGGAGTCTGCCAGTCATCATTAAACCTGTACCTGCCACCGGCTGAGGTAACTTTTATGGGATATTCTGCCTGCAATCCCCACCGCATCACATCGATTTCATGCGTCCCGTTATTACAGGTCTCAGATGTTCCCCAATTCCAGAACCAGTGCCAGTTATAATGGATCAGGTTATCCTGGTAGGGAAGTCTCGGGGCAGGACCCTGCCATAACTCGTAATTCAGCCATTCGGGTACCGGTACCTGTTTACCTTTACCAATAGATCCCCGGTCATTGGCATACCATGCACGGGCAAAATAAACCCTTCCGATTATTCCGTCATGAAGCTCCTTGATCGCTTTTATATAAAGCGGGTGTGAACGGCGTTGGTCACCCATTTGCACATGTTTTTTATATTTCCGGGCCGCTTCAACCAGCAGGGTTCCTTCTCCGGGATTATGGCAACAGGGCTTCTCGACGTAAACATGTTTTCCTGCCTCACAGGCGAGGATTCCGGCGGGAGTGTGCCAGTGATCCGGCGCAGCAATAACAAGCGCATCGTAATCTTTCAGTTCAAGCATTTTCCTTATATCGCCGAATCCATCGGGTTTATAGCCTGCTTCTTTATTCACGGTATTGATACCCTTGGCCAAAGCACGGGTATCCACATCACAGATATGTTTTACCCTGACCCCTTTAACATGTGTGAAAGCTCCTGCAAGGAAATTTCCCCTTCCGTTGCAGCCCATGATGGCTATTGAAACTTCATCATTGGGAGAATAGGCCACGGATCTGATGAAAGGCCCTGTCAGGCTAAGCCCGGCAGTTGTCAGGGCGGTATTTTTAATGAATGTTCTTCGTTTCATGTTTTGGGATTAAATGATTTTAAATTACGGCAAGTATTCCCTTGGCATAACCCACGGATTCGGAAAGCCCGGGTAGCACATCATCAGGATCCTTTTCAAATTCAAAACTGGCCGTATGTTTATAACCTTCATTAACAAGCGTTCGGAAAAAAGCAGGAAGATCGATGATTCCACGACCCATCTCAATAGTATCGCCCTGAGCGGTTGGAGCAGTTTCATCCTTGATATGCATATCAAGTATCCGGCTCATATATTTCTTCGCCTGTTCAGCGGGATCCAGACCTGCACGGGCAGTATGACCAATATCAAGACACAATCCCACGCCGGGATCCAGGTCCCTGATGAGGTTATAAACACTTTCAGGAGTCGGGTAAACTTTATCTGTCGGACCATGATTGTGAATTGCCAGTTTTATGCCGGTCTTTTTTACAAATCCTTCAGCATACTTTAACAGGTCGTGTGCCGGAACCCCGACAATGATCTGCATTCCTGCATCGCCCGCATAACGGAAGGCATTGTCAACATCTTCCTTTGAATTCATATAGATGACTCCGCCGGCATAAACGTCCACGCCGGCAGCTTTGATCTTCCTGAGCGCTTCTTCAATTTGTTCCTTTGTGCTGTCGAGCGGAAGATGCATGCTTTTCAACGACATTCTTCTTATGTTCAGCCTGTCAGCCATCGCAAGAGCCTGGTCCAGTGTATAGTTCCTGAAAGTGTAGGAAGCTAGCCCGAGTTTGAAAGATAACGGCCCCCTCGGTTTTTTAGGGAGATCGCGAAAAGGATGGAATGACAGTCCGGCAATTCCCAGTCCGGACATTTCCATGAACTTTCTTCTGGATACATTTTTCATAAGGTCAAATAAAAATTTTTGGTAAATGAATATACAAATAAAAAATTACTAAAAAATAGTGATTCTGGTTTTTAACCTCAATAAAGCTGTATCCGTCAAAAAATATGGATTCTATCTTTACTTCTTCGACTCCATGAGCATCGTTATAAGCATTAAGATTTATCGGCTGCCGCTAGGTACGACAGGGGCGGTGATCATAACCTCGGAAGGATATCTATCAGGTCAAGGTTATGCTGCCGGTCTTTCATAACAATGACGGATTTCTG
>JBJKSY010000107.1:0-3121 GCA_046703645.1 Cyclobacteriaceae bacterium | reverse complement strand
TGATATTCCGCGGCAAGGTAGTTTTCCATTCCGGGGTAGTCGATAAAAGATTTCGTCTCAAAAAATTCCGATATCATGTTGGGTATGATCACCAACGGCCTGCCGAAAAACCTGAACGGATTCAACAGGTCCCTTTGCTCCTTCACCTGTTCCTCCACAATTCCTTCAAATGAAGCACTTTCTGCATAAAGTTTTTCCTCCACAACATTACGTACATAGTTCCATAGAGGATGTATCCGGAGAGAATGAGGTGTATGAATATTGTGCCACCTGTGGAAGAATGTTTTATCGTCTATATTCTTTTTCCTGGATAAAAAAGTAAGAAGGCATGCTCCCGGAGTCCGTTCACCGTCATTCCAGTTTTTTTGATAAGCCACGGGCAGGGCCTCGGAGACCCTATAGGCCCCGATAAAACCTTTACTCCCTGTTAATAGGCTTATCGGTTCGACCGATTCCCTGAAGAGGGAAATGGCAGTCACCTTGTTCTTCCTGAATGGTATTATTGAGAGTCGGGGCGGAGCCTGTTCCGTGATGGTAAATTTTATTGCCAACGGTTGAATATCGATACTAATTTCTGAAACAAGGTCGGAAATCCTATTTTTAAACTCCGGGTAACTTTCAGATTCCAATCCACCTAAAAGGTAAATTTCCTTATTCATACTTCATTTAGGGATTTAATGAATATTTTGGCAGTTGTAAAAATAACATGTCAAAAATTAATCGAAATCAATAAGTGAAAGTACTTTTAACCGGCGGGGCCGGTTTTTTAGGAAGAGCAATAGCCGATGAATTGCTTGCAAAAGATTCCCCGCTGGAATTAACGGAACTCAGGATCATTGACCTGAAAGAGAACCCTCATTCAGAAGATCAACGTATCCGCTACCAGAAGGCAGATATCCTTAATTATGATGAGATAGGCCGAACCTTCATGGGTATTGATCTTGTGATCCATACGGCCGCGATTGTGGATTGGGGAACTAAATCCGGCAAGGAAGTTTATCGGATCAATTTCGAAGGCACCCGACAGGTCATTCGTGCCTGTAGGGAATACAAGGTGCCAAACCTCCTGTATACAAGTTCTCTTGATACTGTCATCAGCGGCAAACCCCTAGTCGATATCGATGAAACACAACCCTATCCTGAGAAGCATCCTAATATGTACTGCAAAAGCAAATACCTGGCGGAAAAGCTTGTGCTTGATGAAAATTCAGAAAGTCTAAAGACCTGTGTCCTCCGCCCGTCGGACATTTACGGCGAGGGTGATCCTTACCATTTAACGCCGCTGATCAACATGGCTAAAGGAGGTTTTTATATCAGGATTGGAAACGGAAAAGCGAAAAGCCAGCATGTATATGTCAGGAATATTGCCTGGGCCCACGTTCTGGCCGGCAAGGCGCTTGCAAAAAAAAATTTAAACATTACCGGTAAAGCCTATTTTATTACAGATGGCCCGCGGCACAATTTTTTCAGTTTTTTTGACGGGATTGTTCGGGCAGCCGGCTACAGGATAAAGCCGGAAAATCTCTGGTTGCCCCGTGACCTGGCTTATTTTCTGGGTTCTGTCTCCGAATTTATTGCCTTTTTAGTAAGACCGGTAAAACATTACAACCCGCAACTCAGCCGGTTTGCTGTAATGTATACCTGCACCGATTTCACATTTAATTCGAAGAGGGCCCGTGATGATTTCGGGTTCATTCCAAAATACAGCCAGGAAGCTGCCATTGAAAATACCGCCAGGTATTTCCAGAGGAAATAGTGACTTATATGCATGAACTTTCCTGAACACGGAAGTTCAACAATCAATTTGCATTCGTATATTCAGCTTCTCCGTTTTGTTTATTTCGGCACATTATGTTTTCTATATAACAATTTTTGAATAAATTTCTTTTTGAAACCGATTTTGAAGAACTAGACAGAAATTCTATGAAAAAGATAAGTCACTCCAATCCCAGAAGAGAATTTTTAAAACAAATATCCATGGCTTCCGTTACAGTGGCCGGTATACCCTTCCTGACAAGGGAAAAATCCTTTTCGATAAATAAAATTGATATTAAACCCAATGCCACCATACTATTCCAGGGTGATTCCATTACCGATATGGGAAGGGACCGCGGGAACTATTACCCGAATGAAGGAAGCGGAATGGGTTTCGGATATGTATACCAGATTGTTGCTGACCTGCTGGGCACGAATCCGGGTAAAGGCCTTAAATGTTATAATCGCGGGATCAGCGGGAATAAGGTATATCAACTCGCTGACCGTTGGGAAGATGACTGCCTGGATCTGCGACCGGATATCCTGAGCATCCTTATTGGTGTTAACGATTTCTGGCATACCCTCACTTTTGGGTATAAAGGCACTGCCCAGATCTATGAATCGGATTTCAGGAAATTGCTTGACCGTACTCTTAAAAGTCTCCCGGATGTCAAACTGGTAATCGGCGAACCCTATGCCCTGAAAGGCGGTTCAGCGATCACAGATAAATGGTTCCCTGATTTCCTGGCTTACCAGAAGGCCGCCAGGAGCATTGCCAATGATTATAAAGCTGTATTCATTCCCTACCAGTCGATTTTCGATAAAGCCATGGAATCAGCTCCTGTTACTTACTGGAGTCCGGATGGTGTTCATCCGACCATTGCCGGCGCCTACCTGATGAAAACGGCATGGCTGAAAGCGATTGGAGAATAATTATTAGCCGTTAGCGATTAGCCGTTAGCGGTTAGCGGTTAGCTGTTAGTTGGAGGAAATTGGAATGAGTAATTTAATGAGATTAACAGCAGTATTTTTTCCACGACTTGATCAGGGATAGCATATTATTCCAGACTTTTTCCGAAGGATCGCTGATATTATCCACCGGGGAAAGTATAAGTCCCGTAGGTCCCAGGGTTCGCACGGCTTTTTTAACAGCTTCGTCAATATCTTTTTCCGTTCCGGTTTCAATTGTCACAAACCCGTTCACGCCGCCCCAGATGCACATGCGGTCTGCAAATTCTTTTTTCATGGTTTCGAGGCTGGTACCTTTCCCCTGTACGGGGTCAGCCCCGATAAGAACATCGATCCCCAGTTCCAGCAACTGGTCATTCAGGGGCATGGATCCGCTGGTGAGAATGTAACCGTATTT